>NZ_JBEXNO010000020.1:0-130256 GCF_040611175.1 Streptomyces sp. NPDC003036
GCAGGACCACAGCTGCGCCTGCGTACCGTCGGCCGACGAACCGCCCGCCACGTCCAGGCACTTGCCGTTGACGCCCTTCACCTCACCCGTCCGGGCACCGGTGCCGGCGGTCGTGAAGTGGAAGTCGTCCACGTCGAAGAGCGCGCCCGTGCCGCCCTTGAAGACGAGGTGGAGGGTGGTGGTGGAGGCGGGCCGGTTGGTCAGCGGGGTGGTGACCTCCTGGAAGGTCTCCCAGCCGCCGGTGACGGGCACCGTCACGGTGCCCAGCAGGGTGCCGGTGGGCGAGCCGGCGCGTACCTCGATGGTGCCGCCCGTCCCGCCGGAGGAGACGCGGGCGGTGAACCGCTCGGCGTCGTCGAGCGCGTACGGCGTGAAGGAGATCCAGTCGCCGTTGTCGATGTAGCCGACCGTCTTGCCGCCGTGGGCGGCGGTGTGGCTGACGACCTGGACGCCCGAGGAGCCGCCGTAGTGCTCGGCCTGCCGGTGGCTGGGCTGGCTGATGTGCTGGTCGTGGCTGGTGAGCGCGGGCTGGCCGTTCGCGCCCTTGTCGGTGTACTCCGCGTCCCAGACGCCGAAGACGTTGGCGTTCGGGTCGTGTTCGCCGTCCGCGATGGTCTGCACGGTGCCGGAGCAGCCGGTCGCCGAGGTCTGCGGGTGGCCGTGGCTGTCGTGGCCGAGGATGAAGGTGACCTTGACCTTGGAGCAGTCGATGGTGCCGTCCTCGGGGTCGGTCACGGTGACCTTGAAGGGGACCGCCGCGCCGGGGTCGATGATCCGCCCGTCCACGGGCAGTTCGAGCTTCACGGTGGGTGCCGTGTTGCCGACGGTCACCTGGACGGAGGCACTGGCGCTGCGGCCCGTGGAGTCGGAGACGGTGAGGGTGGCGGTGTACTGGCCGTTGGCCGTGTACGTGTGGGACGGGTTCGCGGCGGTCGAGACGGCCCCGTCGCCGAAGGTCCAGCGGTAGGTGAGCGGGTCGCCGTCGGGGTCGGAGCTGCCCGCGGAGGAGAAGGCCACGGTGAGCGGGGCCTTGCCGGAGGTGCGGTCGGCCTTGGCCTGGGCGACCGGGGAGCGGCCTCCGGTGATGTGCTCGATGCGGTACAGCGCGGAGTTCGCGTCACCGTTGAAGTAGCCGGTGCCGTAGTCCAGGACGTACAGGGCGCCGTCCGGGCCGAAGGCCATGTCCATCACCTGGGTGCCGCTCCAGGGGAAGGCGTTGATGGACTGGACGGTGCCGTCGGCGGTCTGCGCGATGCGCTTGATCCACTTGCGGCCGAACTCGCCGGCGAAGAAGTTGCCGTCGTAGCTCTGCGGGAACTTCACGGGCGAGGTGGAGGCCGCGTCGTAGCGGTAGACCGGTCCTCCCATGGGGGACTCGGAGCCGCTGCCGAACTCGGGGACCGAGCCGCCGTCGTACGGGATCCACGCGGGCTGCGCGGGCGGCAGGTCGGTCAGGCCGGTGTTGCGGGGCGAGGTGTTCTTCGGGGCGGCGCAGGTGAAGGCCGCGCCGGAGGTGCCGGTGGCGAAGTCGAAGTCGGTGTAGGCGGCGTTCTTGCCGACGCAGTAGGGCCAGCCGTAGTTGCCCGCCTTGGTGATGCGGTTGAACTCGACCTGTCCGGCGGGTCCGCGCGAGGGGTTCGCGGTGCCCGCGTCCGGTCCGTAGTCGCCGAGGTAGACGGTCCCGGTCGCCTTGTCGACGCTCATCCGGAACGGGTTGCGGAAGCCCATGGCGTAGATCTCGGGGCGGGTCCGCGCGGTGCCGGGCGCGAAGAGGTTGCCGGCCGGGATGGTGTACGAGCCGTCGGCGGCCACCTTGATGCGCAGGACCTTGCCGCGCAGGTCGTTGGTGTTGCCGGCGGAGCGCTGGGCGTCGTACGCGGGGTTGCGCGAGGCGCGCTCGTCGATCGGGGTGTAGCCGTCGGAGGCGAAGGGGTTGGAGTCGTCGCCGGTCGACAGGTACAGGTTTCCCTGCGCGTCGAAGTCGATGTCGCCGCCGACGTGGCAGCAGATGCCGCGGCTCGCGGGCACGTCGAGGATCTTCTTCTCGCTGCTGGTGTTCAGGGTGCCGTCGGTGTTGAGGGTGAAGCGGGAGAGCCGGTTCACGCCGTCGTACGGGGCGAAGTCGGCGGCGGTGCCGTCGCCCGGGGCGTCACCGGCCGGGGTGGTGAGCTTGGGGGCGTAGTAGAGGTAGACGTACCGGTTGGAGGCGAAGGCGGGGTCCACGCCGACGCCCTGGAGGCCCTCCTCGTCGTGGGTGTAGACGTCGAGCTTGCCCGAGACCTTGGTGGTGCCGGCGGCGTCGGTGAGGCGCAGGGTGCCGTCGCGCGAGGTGTGCAGCACCGAGCGGTCGGGGAGCACCGCCATGGTCATGGGCTCGCCCGTCTCGGCCACCCCCTTGGCGAGGGTGACCTGCTGGAACTCCTCGGCCGCGGCGGCCTGGGTGGCCTGGGCCGTCTCGGGGGCGGGCGGCGCCGCCGCGGCCGGTCCGGCGGGGGCGAGGAGCGCGCCGCCGAGCAGCGCGGCGAGGAGGAGGGCCGGGGTCCGACGTAATCCGGAAGGTGCGGATGGCAGGAACGATCGGAACGGTTTTTTGCGCACAGAGTCTCCCGTGAGGTGTCCGTGGGGGTCGGCGGGCCGGGGAAGGGGCCTGCCGGGGGAGCACCGGCGCGCGCCGTCGCGCCGAAGGTCACCGGCCGTCGACTCATGACCGGTTCATTTCAAGGAAGTTAGCGGGCTTGGTCCGGGCGCGTAACCCCTTTCGCACGCGGATTCCCCACTTCTTCCGCGCGCAGGACAAAGCGCCCGGCGGGCCCTTGGGCCCGCCGGGCGTGGTGGTCCGGTTCAGCCCAGGTACACGCGGGCCGCCGCGATCGGGCGGTCGGCCGCCTTGCGGGGGGTCGAGGAGTTGACGCTCCAGCGGTAACCGGCGAAGAGCTTCGTGGTGGGGTCCGCGTAGAAGACCATGTGGCCGTAGCCGACGCCGTTGTGCTCCGTCCAGCCGGTGGGAGCGCCGGCCGCCTCCTCGATACGGGTGTCGGGGAAGGCGCGGTAGGTCGCCTCGGCGCTCGCGGAGGCGGCCGGGTTGCCGTGCGGGTCGCTGGTGCAGTCGACGATCTCGAAGACGTACGGGATGACGCCCTCGCCGACCTGGCTGTCCACCGACGACGCCAGCGTGCCCTTGCGCTCCCGGATCATGACGATGTGCCCGGTGTACGGCTCGGTGGTGACGTCCGGGTCGTAGTCGAAGGCGACCAGGTCTCCGGGCCGGAGGTTGACCGGCTTGGTGACTCCGGTGAAGTGCGGGATGGCCGCCGCGTTCGCGAAGCCCTCGCGGAACTTCTCGGCCGTCGGGTAGAACTTGCCGGCCTCGGTCTTGAAGTGCTCGGCGAAGTACTCCCTGGTGGCCCAGCCGTACGCCGTTCCGGTGCCGTAGGCGCGCTGCAGGACCATCGTCAGGAACGACGAGCACTGGGCGAGCGCGGAGAACTGCTCGGGGCGGCCCGGCGCACCCCAGGCCAGCGCGGAGTTCTCGTCCGGGAACTGTCCCGCCGTCTTGTAGCGGTTGGCGCCGTCGCTCCAGGGCCGCATCCGCAGGTAGTCGACGAGGGTTTCGGCCTCTATCTGGTGCGGGAGCTTGAGCTGGTACGGGTTGGGCGCCGGCGCGTCCGCGGCGGACGCGGTGCCCGCCGCCGGGCCGGCCGCCAGCGCGGCGCCCGCGCCGGCGGTGGTGGCCAGCAGTCTTCTGCGGCTGAGCGCGTGACGTGACATGGATGTTCCCCCCGGGTCGGATGATCGGAATGATTCCGGGGATCCTATGTCCCGGGGTGTCACGTGAGCGCGGCTCCCCGCCCGACGAGCATCGCCACGTCGATGGCCGCCACGACGATCGCCGCCCGGAACGGCGCCTCGGCGCGGCGGCGCCCGGCGAGCGCGCCGACCGCGGAGGCAAGAACGGCCGCCGACAGCCCGAGCAGGCCCGCGAGACCGGAGCCGCCGGACAGCGCGGCCACGGCGGACGCCGCCACCAGCGGAACCGGCATCAGCGCCCGCGTCCGGGCGGGGCCGAGCCGCTGGGGCCAGCCGCGTACCCCCGCGGCGACGTCCGACGGGATGTCGGGCAGCACGTTGCCCAGGTGCGCGCCCACGCCCAGCAGCGCGCCGCAGACGGCCACCCACCATGCGGGCCACGGGTTCCCCGGCAGGGCGAGTGCGACGAAGGAGGGCAGGGCGGCGAAGCCGATCGCGTACGGCAGCCAGGACAGCGCGGTCGCCTTCACACCCAGGTTGTACGCCCACGCGGCGGCGACACCGGCGAGGTGGACGCTTCCGGCGAGCGGGCCGCAGGCCAGGGAGAGCGGCACGCTGAGCGCCAGGGCCACCAGGGCCGCGGCCCGTACGGCCGTCACGCTCACCGCGCCGGACACCACCGGCTTGGCGTACCGCTCGGCGGCGCGGTCGCGGCGGGCGTCGACGGCGTCGTTGCACCAGCCCACCGACAGCTGGCCCGCCAGCACCGCGGCCGCCAGCAGGAGGCAGCCGCGCCGGTCGTGCCCGGCGGTGGCGGCCAGCGCCGCGACCAGCAGGGTGACGGCCGCCGTGGGCAGCGGGTGACAGGCCCTCAGCAGCCCGCCGCAGGCGCGGAGGGCGCGGCGCCGGGCGCGTACGGCATGAGCGTCGGCATGGGCATCGGTGCCGGTCCGGTCGGTGCCGGCCCGGTCGGTGGTGGCACGCACGCGGCGATCGTAGGCGCCCAACGGGCGATCAGCGGTACGACGGCGCCGGGCGGTGGCAGGCATAGGGGCACGACGCCCCCCGACCTGGAGCCCTGATGACGCGGATCGCAGCCGTCCACGGAGTCGTGGCGCCGCACCGGCACACCCAGCGCGAGATCACCGACATGGTGGCCCGGGCCTGCCTGCCCGCCGGTGCCGACCGGCGCGCGCTCGACCGTCTGCACCGCGGCGCCCGGGTGAACACGCGTCACACGCTGCTGCCGCTGGACCGCTACGGCGAGTTCGACGACTTCGGCAAGGTCAACGACGTCTTCATCGCGGGCGCCGTCGAGCTCGGCGCCGAGGCCGTCGCGGGGGCGCTGCGGGAGGCGGGTCTGTCGCCGCGCGATGTCGACCTGCTGGTCTTCACGTCCGTCACCGGTATCGCCGCGCCGTCCGTGGACGCCCGGCTGGCCGGGCGCCTCGGGATGCGGCCGGACGTCAAGCGGCTGCCGGTCTTCGGGCTGGGCTGCGTGGCGGGCGCGGCCGGACTCGCCCGGGTGCACGACTACCTGCTGGGCCGCCCGCACGACGTGGCCGTGCTGCTCTCCGTCGAGCTGTGCTCCCTGACCTTCCAGCGGGCGGACGCGTCACCGGCCAACCTGATCGCGACCGCCCTGTTCGGCGACGGAGCCGCTGCCGTCGTCGCCTGCGGTGCCCGGCGGCAGCCGGCGGCCGGGTCCGCACCGAGCGTGGTGGCGAGCCGCAGCCGGCTGTATCCGGACACCGAGCGGCTGCTGGGCTGGGACGTCACGGCCTCCGGCTTCCGCGTCGTGCTCGACCCCGCCGTCCCCGAACTCGTACGCAAGAACCTCGCCGAGGACGTCGACGCCTTCCTCGCCGACCAGGGGCTGGGGCGGCAGGACGTGACGGCGTGGGTGTGCCATGCCGGTGGGCCCCGGATCCTGGACGCGGTCGCGGAGGCGCTCGACCTGCCGGGGTGCGCCCTGGACGTGAGCCGGCGCTCGCTCGCCGAGGTCGGCAACCTGTCGTCCGCCTCGGTGCTGCACGTCCTGCGCGACACCCTGGCGTCCGGCTCCGGACGGCCGCCGTCGGGCACGCCCGGGCTGCTGCTCGCCATGGGGCCCGGCTTCTGTACCGAACTGGTCCTGCTGCGCTGGTGAGTCGGGGAATCGGGAATCGGGGAGACGGACTCGGGAGATTCGGGAGAGGAACAACATGGTCTGGTACGTGGTGCTGGTGCTGGCCGTCGGCGTGGAGCGCGTCGCGGAGCTCGTGGTCGCCCGTCGCCACACGCGCTGGAGTCTCGCGCGCGGCGCCGTCGAGTCCGGACGGGGCCACTACCCGGTGATGGTGGTGCTCCACACCGGGCTGCTCGTCGGCTGCCTCGCCGAGGTGTGGGCCGCCGGGCGCCCGTTCCCGCCCGTGCTCGGCTGGGCCATGGTGGCCGTCGTCGTGGCGGCACAGGCCCTGCGCTGGTGGTGCGTGTACACGCTGGGGCCGCGCTGGAACACCCGGGTGCTCGTCGTGCCCGGCCTGCCGCTGGTGTCCGGGGGCCCGTACCGGTGGCTGCGCCACCCGAACTACGTGGCGGTGGTCGTCGAGGGCCTGGCGCTGCCGCTGGTGCACGGGGCGTGGGTGACGGCGGCGCTGTTCACGGTGGCCAACGGTGTGCTGCTGTCCGTACGGATCCGGTGCGAGGAGGCGGCGCTGGGGTCGGTGCCGGGCGTGGAGGCCGCACGGTGATCGACCTGCTGGTGGCGGGCGGCGGTCCCGCCGGGCTCGCCGCGGCGATCCACGCGGCGCTCGCCGGCTGGGAGGCGGTCGTGGTGGAGCCGCGCCCGGGCCCGGTGGACAAGGCGTGCGGCGAGGGTGTCATGCCGGGCGGCGTGCGCTCCCTGCGTGCGCTGGGCGTCGCCCCGGCGGGGCGGGAGCTGCGCGGTATCCGGTACGTCGACGGGCCTCACCGGGCACAGGCGGCCTTCCGGGACGGCACGGGCCTGGGCGTGCGCCGCACCGTCCTGCACGCGGCGCTGGCGGGCCGGGCCGCCGAGCTGGGGGTCCGGGTCGTGGAGGGCAGGGCCGGTGACGTACGGCAGGACGCGGACGGGGTGAGCGCCGCGGGGCTGCGGGCGCGGTGGCTGGTCGCGGCCGACGGCTTGCACTCCCCCGTGCGGCGCGCCCTCGGCCTGGAGCTGCCGGGCCACCGGCTGCCCCGGCGCTACGGTCTGCGGCGGCACTACCGGGTGGCGCCGTGGTCGGACTTCGTGGAGGTGCACTGGTCGCCGTACGGGGAGGCGTATGTGACACCGGTGGCCGACGACCTGGTGGGCGTGGCGGTGCTGAGCACGGTGAGACGCGGCTACGACCTGCACCTGGGTGCCTTCCCCGAGGTGGCCGGCCGGCTGCGGGGCGCGGCGCCGACGAGCGCCGTGCGGGGCGCCGGGCCGCTGCGGCAGCGGGTGCGCGCCCGGGTGGCCGGCCGCGTGCTGCTCGTCGGGGACGCCGCCGGGTACGTGGACGCGCTCACCGGCGAGGGCGTCGCGCTCGCGCTGGCGTCGGCCGAGGCGGCGGTGGCGTGCCTGCGGGCGGGGCGCCCGCGCGCGTACGAAGGGGCCTGGCGGCGGCTGTCGCGGCGGCACCGGCTGCTGACCGAGGCGCTGGTGCGGCTCAGCAGCCGGCCGGGCACCGCCCGCCTGGTCGTACCGGTGGCGTCCCGGCTGCCGCCGGTGTTCGCGGCGGGGGTGCACGCACTGCGGTAGGGGGTGTCTTGCCGATCAGGCCGGATCAGGGAGCGGCGTCTGGTGCATGGGGTCTCCCCAGGCCCGCAGGGCCTGGGGGACGCATCGCAAGGCGAAGGAGGGAGCCTCCCCCGTTGCCCGCAGGGCTACGGGGGAGAGGTGCGGTGCCAGACGCCGCGAGCCCGGCAAGATCGGCAAGACACCCCTTAGGAGGGGCGGTTTCGCGAGCACGGCTCTTGCGGAGGGAGCGGGCGCCGGGCGGATACTTGACGAATGGACATCTCCGCGCCGGGCCTCACCGAGCTGCGGGAGCGGCTCGGCACCAGCCTGTTCACCCGGGTCGCCGGCCCCGCCGGCCGGGAGAACCGCGCCCGTATCCACGGCACGCCAGGGCCCCGCTGGTTCGGCCCGGACCGGCCGATCCGCCGGGTCCACGGCGACGCCTCGATGTTCATCGGCGGGCTGCGCGCGCTGCTGCTGCAGTCGCTGCACCCGCTGGCCATGGCCGCCGTGGCGGGCCACTCCGACTACCGCGGCGACCCCTGGGGGCGCCTCCAGCGCACCAGCACCTTCCTCGCGATGACGACGTACGGCGCCGCCGAGGACGCCCAGCGGGCGGTGGACCGCGTCCGCGCCGTGCACGAGCGGGTGAAGGGCGTGACCGCCGACGGGGAGCCGTACCACGCCGCCGACCCGCACCTGCTGGCGTGGGTGCACGTCGCCGAGGTGGACAGCTTCCTGTGCGCCCATCAGCGCTACGGCGCGCACCCGCTGGACGCCGAGGGCTGCGACGCGTACGTCGCCGACACGGCACGCGTCGCGGCCGCGCTCGGGGTGGTGGACCCGCCCCGCGATCTGGCCGGGCTCACCGAACGGCTGGCCGCCTACCGCCCGGAGCTGCGCGCCACACCGGAGGCGCGCGAGGCGGCGCGCTTCCTCCTGCTGCGCCCGCCGCTGCCTGCGGTCGCCCGCGGCCCGTACGCCGTCCTCGCCGCGAACGCCGTCTCCACGCTGCCGCGGTGGGCGCGGGGGCCGCTGCGGCTGCCGTACCTGCCGGTGGTGGAGGCGGCCTGCGTACGGCCCGGCGGACATGCGCTGACCAGGACGATCCGGTGGGCGCTGGCTCCCCCGCCGCCGACGCCACCCCCGCCTCCGACGCGCTGAAATCCGCCGGGAGCGCGGAGCGCCGGGGCGCGTGACCGGATCGACGCGATCCGGATAGCGCGGGAGTCCGGTTGGCTGTGACCCGGGCGCCCGCGGCCGGGGCCACGCCGTCCCCGTCGCTCCAGTACCCCGCCAGGTCGCGGTCGAGCGCGGACCGGGCCATCAGCTCCTCGTGGGTGCCGACGCGGATCCGCGTACCGTCCATGACCAGGATCCGGTCGGCCCGCAGCGCCGAGCCGATGCGGTGGGCGACGACGATCAGGGAGGCAGATCCGCCGACGGGTCTTCGGGGGAACGTTCACCCGGGATCACTGGCGAGGATTTCACCCGCCTCCCGCCCCGGAACACCACTCTTCGTCACGCGTGCGCCGTGAGACCGTCACCACGGACCCGGGAGAAACGAAGGAGGTCGGGCCGCTGACCTGCGCATACCCCGAGGGGGCGCGACGGCCACCCCCGCACACGGACGCCCGTGAGAGTTGGTTAGGCTCACCTAAGTTATTCTCGTGAAGGAGCCGCATGCCGACCGTGTCCCCGCAGCACCCCGTCCTATCCGAGGGGCACCCCCGGCGCTGGCTCATCCTGGGCGTCATCTGTCTGGCGCAGCTCGTGGTGATCCTCGACAACACCATCCTCAACGTCGCCGTGCCCACCCTCACCCGGGACCTCGGCGCCTCCGCCGCCGACATCCAGTGGGTCATCAACGCCTACGCGCTGGTCCAGTCGGGGCTGCTGCTCACGGCGGGCGGCGCGGCGGACCGCTACGGGCGCAAGCGGATGCTCCTGACCGGGCTCGCGCTGTTCGGGCTGGGCTCCCTGGCGGCCGGACTGGCCCAGTCCACCGGCCAGTTGATCGCCGCCCGCGCCGGAATGGGCGTCGGCGCGGCCCTGTTGCTGACCACCACGCTCGCCGTCGCACTCCAGGTCTTCCCCGAGCCGGAGCGCGTACGGGCGATCGGCATCTGGGCCGCCGTCAACGCCTTGGGCTTCGCCGCCGGGCCTCTGGTGGGCGGCGTGGTCCTCGCCCACTTCTGGTGGGGCGCCCTCTTCCTGGTCAACCTGCCGGTGGTCGCGCTCGGGCTCGTCGCGGCCGCCGTACTCGTACCGGAGAGCACCGCTCCGGGCGGGGCGCGCCCCGACCTGCCGGGCGCGCTGCTGTCCACCGTGGGCATGGCGTCGCTCGTCTACGTCGTCATCACGGGGCCCGAACACGGCTGGACCTCGGGGCCGGTGCTCGTGGGCGCGGCCGTCGTCGCCGTCACGGCGACCGCCTTCGTACGGTGGGAGCGCCGCGTCGCGCATCCCATGCTGGACCTAGGCTTCTTCCGCGACCGCACCTTCACCGGCGCCATCGCCGGCGCCCTGCTGATCACCTTCGGCAGCGGGGGCGCGCTGTACCTGCTGACCCAGCAGCTGCAGTTCGTGCACGGGTACGACGCGCTGGAGGCGGGGCTGCGCACGGCGCCGTTCGCGCTGACCATCGTGCTGCTGAACTTCACCGGTGTCGCGGCCCGCGCCAGCCGGGCCGTGGGCATCCCGGGCTCCGTCGCCCTCGGCATGGGCCTGCTCGCGGCCGGCCTCGCGGTCGTCGCGGTGCTCGACTCGCAGGGCTCGGGCTACGGGGGCATGCTCGCCGGGCTGCTCTTGATGGGGGCGGGATGCGCACTGGCGAACCCGGCCATGGCGGTGGCCGTCCTGAACGCGATCCCGCGCGAGAAGGCGGGCGTCGGCGCGGGCATCGAGGGCACCGTCACCGAGTTCGGCAACGGCCTCGGCGTCGCCGTCCTCGGCGCGGTGCTCAACTCCCGCTTCGCCGCGCTCGTTCCGGTCCCGGCCGCCGCCTCGCTCCCGGCGGCGCTGGCCGCGGCGGACTCGGCGGACGAGCGGCGGCAGGTCGCGGACGCGTTCGCCTCCGGCCTGGTCACCAGCCAGCTGGTCGGTGCGGCCGCCGTGCTCCTGGGCGGCCTGCTGGCCGCGGCCCTGCTGCGGCGCGCGGAGCGGGGGACGAATGCCCCGGCGAAGCGGGCCCCCGAGTCCCCGGAGACGCCCGCGAAGGCCGCGTCGGTCTGATCGGGCTCAGGCGGTCTCCGCCGCCGCCCCCGTCAGGACGGCGCGGTGGACGGCACGGGCCAGCCGGGCGCCCCACAGCGAGCGGGGGCCGGCGAAGGCGTGCGGTTCCTCGCCGGGGCGGGGGGCGCGTGCGGCGACGCATACGGCGTCCGTGGGCGTTCCCGAGCAGTCGAACCCGGCGTCGAGCAGTGCCTGGACCTTCGCCTCGGTGGCGGTGGCCACCGCGTTGACGAGGGCGGCGTCGGTGAGGGCGGCCGGGACGGCGGCGACGATGTTGATCGTCCCGGCGGCCGGCGGGCCGGCCGCGCCCTCCCGCGGTGAGGCGGCCCAGGTGGACACGCCCAGGCCCACGGTGACGGCCGCTTCCACGCCGCCGTCGGCGGCGTGGGCGCACCGCGTGACGTCCGCGGCCGTCATCAGCCCGACGCCGTCACCACGGGCACCGGCGCGGTGGGCGAGCGCGGCCAGGTGGCGGGCGGGGTCGGTACGGCGGTAGCCGTGCGGCACCTGGGCGTTCAGGACCCAGGCGCGTTCCCCGATGCCGCCGCCCAGCACGGCGCTGCTGGCCATCCGCCAGCCGTCTCCCGCGCGCCACACCAGCGCCGGGAGCCGTATGCCGTCCTCCACGTGCCAGAGCCGCTCCATGTCCAGGGCGGGCGGAAGCGGCGCGTGGGAGGTGAGGGTGGAGGACACCGGTGGCTACTCCTCGGGCGGGCGCGGATGCGGCGGAACCGGCTGATCCTACGCGCGCCCCCGCCCGCGCCCGTTCACGCCCCTCGCCGGTGGAGGCCGTCCAGGAGGGCCAGGTCGTCCTCGGACAGGCGCAGGGCGCCGGCGGCCACGTTGGCGGTGAGGTGGTCCGGGTCTCCCGTACCGGGGATGGCGAGCACGTGCGGTCCGCGGTGCAGCGTCCAGGCGAGCCGGACCTGCGCCGCGCTCACGCCGTGGGCGCGCGCCACGGCGAGCACCTCGTCGCCGTCCGCGCCACTGGCACCCGCCTCGCGCCCGGTGCCGGCGATCGCATAGAACGGCACGAAGGCGATCCCCTGCTCGCCGCAGTCGCGCACGAACGCGTCGTGGTCGGGCCGTACGCCGATGCCGTACTGGTTCTGTACGCACACCACCGGCGCGATGGCCCGCGCCTCGGCGAGCTGTTCGGGGGTGACGTTGGAGACGCCGAGGTGGCGGATGAGTCCGGCGTCCCGCAGTTCGGCCAGGGCGCCGAAGCGGTCGGCGATCGAACGGTTGCCGAGCATGCGCAGGTTGACCACGTCGAGGTGGTCGCGGCCGAGCTGGCGCAGGTTCTCCTCCACCTGGCCGCGCAGCTGCTCGGGTTCGGCGTGCCACCACTCCCCCGAGGGGTCGCGGTGCGGCCCGACCTTGGTGGTGATGACGAGGTCGTCCGGGTAGGGGGCCAGCGCCCGGTTGATCAGCTCGTTGGCGGAGCGCAGCCGGGAGAAGTAGAACGCGGCGGTGTCGATGTGGTTCACGCCGAGCTCGACCGCGCGGCGCAGCACGGCGATCGCCTGGTCGCGGTCGCGGGGAGCGGCGTCGGCCGCGAACGCCTCGCCGGTCTGCGGCAGGCGCATGGCGCCGAAGCCTATGCGGTTGATCTCCAGGTCGCCGAGTTTCCAGGTGCCCGACGCCGCCGCGGTGATGGTGTGTGAGGTCATCCCGGGATGATCTCCGAACGGCCGGAAACCCGCCAGGGATGGGGAGCTTCGTCACCTCTGGTGCGCGTGACGCGACCCGGGGCGTCCGGTCACGGCCGTACGGCCCACCGCCGCCGCCAGTTTGCGCAGTCGGCGCCAGTCCAGCGCGGGGGGCGCCTCGGGCACGCCGGGCCGCAGCCGCGGTACGCGGACGCGCAGCGCGCCCGGTGCGACGCGGCAGTGGACCGGGGCGGGGAGGACCAGGGCCTCGCCGTCGATGCCGACCTGGATCGTCGGGCTGTCGGCGTCGACGACCACCTCGCGGGCGGTGAGCGCCGTGAGCCCGTTGGCCTCCGGGTCGAGCAGCAGCCCGGCGGCCGCGGCGGCGCCGTCCACGCGGACGCCGAGGACGCCGAGGAACCCGGAGTCGAGCCGCTCGCGGCGGCCGAGGCCGAACGGGTCGTCCCTGCGGTAGGGGTTGTTGCTGACGAGCACGGCTTGCGGGCCGGTGAGCGTCGTGTCTCCGGCGCGGGCGGTCAGCCGGGGCCCGCTCTGCCGGGTGAGCAGGTCGGGCAGCATGTCCAGCGCCGTGCCCACCTTGTCCTCGCGGTAGTCCGGGCTCTGGACGACGGCCCCGTAGACGCCGAAGGAGACGTTGTTGACGAAGGGGCGCCCGCCGGCGAACCCGAGGTCGACCCGGAGTTCCACGCCGTCGGTGAGCGCGTCCAGGCAGGCGGCCGGGTCGTCGCGGTCGAGGCCGAGGTCCATCGCGAAGTGGTTGCGGGTCCCGGCGGCGACGACGAGGAACGGCACTCCGTGCTCGGCGGCGACGGCGGCCACCAGTGCCTGGGTGCCGTCGCCGCCCGCGACGCCCAGCAGGTCCGCGCCGTCCGCCACCGCCCGCCGGGCCAACTCCGCGACGTCCTGGTGTCGCACCGCGTCGAGCAGCACCACGCGCGCGCCGAGCCGCTCGGCCTTCTCCCTCAGGCGGAAGCGCTCGACCTTGGCGCCGCCGGAACGCGGGTTCATGAACAGGACGGCACGGCGCGGCGGCGGCGTGCGCAGCTCCTTGGCCCGTACGGGACGCAGACCGGTGCTCCGCAGCGCGTACCGCCCGGTCCACACGGCCACCACCCACAGGGCGAGGGACACCGCGAGGGCCCGCAGCAGGCCGGCGGCCGCGAACAGGCCGATGACGGCGAGGGGTGTCGCCGCCGCCAGCGCGGCGGCCGCCGCGCGTACCGCTCCGCGTGTCGTCAGCGCCCACCACAGGGCGGCCGCCGCGGCGGCCAGGCCGGCGACGCCGACGAGGAGCAGCAGGACGCCGCCGACGCCCGCGTACAGCAGCGGCATCAGCGCCGCGAGCGCCGCCGAGACCAGGGACGCCCTAGCCGCCCACCGCTGCGCGCGCTGCACCCGCCCGTGCGCGTCCCACCCGGTCCTCATGCGCCGCCCCCTCCCCTCGCCTCCGGACATCGTAGGAGCGGCGGGCCGCGTGCGTTATGCGGCGCCGGGCGGAGGAGTGTCCCGCGACTCCTGCTCGACACCGTCGTCGAGGACGACGCGGATGGGCTCCCCGGGGCCGTCGACCCCCATCAGCCGGTCCGCGATGCGTGCGTAGACGGTGGCGGCCATGGCCCACGTGGCGCCGAGCGGCTCGGCGTCGGCGCGGGTGTGCCACACCTTGATGAGCAGGGCGATCAGGGACATGCCCGACACCGTGACCCGCAGCCTGCCTCCGCCGAGGTCTTCGACCTGATGCGGCGTACGGAAGTGGGGATGGGGAGCGGCGAGCGCGGCGAGGAACTCCCAGTGGTGCTGGTGCATGACCAGCTCCGCCCTGGCCAGACCGGCCGCCTTCATCAGCAGCACACCGTGGGAGACCTCCTCCTCGGACGGCGCCTCGGCGCCTGAGGTCCCCGCGGCCGTCGCCGGGCCGGGAGGCACGCGCTCGCCGCGGTAGGCCGCCTCGATGGCGCTCTTGAGCCGCGCGTCCGTGGCGGGGCGGCCGTTCCGGCCGGCCGGCCCGTCGCAACCGGCGCCCTCGGGGTGTGCGTCGTCGCGTTCCATCGTCCCCTCCTGGTGGTCGTCGTGACGCTCGTCGTGCTCGCCGGTGACGGCGCTGCCGCTGGTGACGGTGTTGCCGCCGTCGAGGGCCGGCCGAGGCGCGGCGGCGAGGCGGTCCAGGCCCTCGGCGACGTCGCGCCGCAGGGTGCGGACCTCCGCCGTCAGGCCGTCCAGGGCGGCGAGCGCGTCGTCCTGCCGCTGCTGCAGGTCCCGGCCGTCCCGGCGCAGGCCCGCGGCGGCGGCGTCCACCGCTTCACGGGTGCGTTGGTGCTCGGCCCGGATGACGCATCCCAGGGGGACGGCGGGCTCGACCGGCCTCGCGCGACCCCTGCCGAACAGGAGTTTCCACCCCACGTAACCCCCCAGTCACTTGCCGTAGTGAGCGGTCCGATCATGCCCACGCGGCCCCCGCGTGACGCGGCGTTTTTCAGCCGCCGCGGCGGCGGTGCGGCGGGGCTCCGTGGGGGTGGTGAGCCTGGGGGGACCCTCATGAACGATCAAATTTTCATGGGGTTAGCATATGAGCGCCCCCTAGCTCGAAAGATGGACCTGTGACTGTCAACGACGACTCGTTCACCAATTGGAAGACCCGCGAGGAGATCGCGGAGTCGATGATCCCGATGATCGGGAAGCTGCACCGGGAGCGGGACGTCACCGTCCTGCTGCACAGCCGCTCCTTGGTGAACAAGTCGGTGGTCAGCATTCTCAAGACCCACCGATTCGCCCGGCAGATCGCCGGTGAGGAACTCTCCGTCACCGAGACTCTGCCCTTCCTGCGCGCGCTCACCACGCTCGACCTGGGCCCGTCCCAGATCGACATCGGCATGCTCGCCGCGACGTACAGGACCGACGGCCGCGGCCTGTCGGTGGAGGAGTTCACCGCCGACGCCGTCGCCGGCGCCACGGGCGAGAACAAGGCCGCGTGCCGTGAGCCGCGCGACGTCGTCCTCTACGGCTTCGGCCGCATCGGCCGCCTCGTGGCCCGCCTGCTGATCGAGAAGACCGGCTCCGGCAACGGCCTGCGCCTCCGTGCCATCGTCGTCCGCCGCGGCGGCGACCAGGACATCGTCAAGCGCGCCTCGCTGCTGCGCCGCGACTCGATCCACGGCCAGTTCCAGGGCACGATCACCGTCGACGAGGCGAACAGCACGATCATCGCCAACGGCAACGAGATCAAGGTCATCTACGCCAACGACCCGAGCGAGGTCGACTACACGGCGTACGGCGTCAACAACGCCATCCTCATCGACAACACCGGCAAGTGGCGCGACCGCGAGGGCCTGTCGAAGCACCTGCGTCCGGGCATCGACAAGGTCGTCCTGACGGCGCCGGGCAAGGGCGACGTCCCGAACATCGTCCACGGCGTCAACCACGACACGATCAAGCCGGACGAGCAGATCCTGTCCTGCGCGTCCTGCACCACCAACGCGATCGTGCCGCCGCTGAAGGCGATGGCGGACGAGTACGGCGTCCTGCGCGGCCACGTGGAGACGGTCCACTCGTTCACCAACGACCAGAACCTGCTGGACAACTACCACAAGGCCGACCGTCGCGGCCGCTCCGCGCCGCTCAACATGGTGATCACCGAGACCGGTGCCGCCTCGGCCGTCGCCAAGGCGCTGCCCAACCTCAAGGCACCGATCACCGGCAGCTCGATCCGCGTCCCGGTGCCGGACGTCTCGATCGCGATCCTCAGCCTGCGGCTCGGGCGCGAGACGACCCGCGAGGAGGTCCTCGACTACCTCCGCAACGTGTCGCTGACCTCGCCGCTGAAGCGCCAGATCGACTTCATCACCGCCCCCGACGCGGTGTCGAGCGACTTCATCGGCTCGCGCCACGCGTCGATCGTCGACGCCGGCGCCACCAAGGTCGACGGCGACAACGCGATCCTCTACCTCTGGTACGACAACGAGTTCGGCTACTCCTGCCAGGTCGTCCGCGTCGTGCAGCACGTCTCCGGGGTGGAGTACCCGACCTACCCGGCCCCCGCGGTCTGATCCCCGCACGGTCCGCCGCGGCGGCGCGCCTCCGGGTGCCCGCCGCGGCGGTTGTCTTTCCTCCGTAAAAGGCAGCTGACAGATCATCAGCGGCGTGCTTACGATGCCGGGGATGAACTACTTCTCCTCGTATGGATGGGGGGACTCGTTCGCTCAAGGTGAGTGCTGATGGCACCTCACTTCGCGAACGGGATTCCGACCCGCCTGTTGATGTGGCAGCGCGTGCGCGAGTACGCCGTGCCACCGTCCATGATCGAGACCGCGACCGCACGGCGTGCGGTGGGTGACTGGGCGGGGGCGTGCGCCGCCGCCCGGATCGACGTCGATCTCGATCTGCGCGCCGTGCGCGACCGCCACGGCACCGAACTGACCACCCGCCTCCGTGCGGACCTGCGCCGGCTGGCGCCGGATCTGCTCCGCTGGCACATGCCGCGGATCGCCCCCGACGGGCGGCTCCGGCCCGGCCTCACCCTCTCGCTGGCCCGCTACGGGAGCCCCGGCCGCCCCTCGCCGCAGCTGGTGGTGCGGACACCGCCGGCCTGGGCGGACGCCGGACAGCGGATGTCCCTCGCGCTGTGGGAGGGATCGGTCGACGGCACTCCCTGGGACCGTCCGCACCCGCATCCGCACCCCGACCGGCGCTTCCGGCTTGACCTGCACCGGCACCTCTGGGACGCCACGCACAGCGGCGAACTGGCGCGGCGGCGCGGGGCGGACGAGCCGCCGGCAGCCCGCGACCCGTTCGCCGCGCACTGGTCCGCCGCTCACTGGTCCGCCGAGGCGGAGCTGTTGCTGCGGGCCGAAGGGCTCCCCGCTCGCGGGTCCTTCACCGTGCGGCTCGGTGCGCGGAGCCGCGCCGTGCTCGAACTCGTCGCTCCCGACGGCAGCCATGCCCCGGTGGTGCGGCCGTTGCGGGAGGCGCTGCCGCCGCACGAGGCCGCGGCGCTCCCCGTGCTGCCGGAGGCGGCGGTCCGGGTCCTGCCGGATCTGGAGCTGCTGCGGGCCGGGCTGATCACGCCCGAGCGGCTGCACCCGCTCGTCACGGCGGCGCTGGCGGCGGTCGGCCCGGTGACCGCGGACGGCTCCGCGCCCGCGTACGGCCCGGCGCCGGGAGTCGGCCCCCGGCCCGGGGATCCGCACCGGGTGGAGTGCCGGGGCGAGGTCCACCGGATCGCGCTGCGCGACGGCGTGCTGACCGCGGTCGATCACGACCCGGACCAACTGCGCCGCGAGGCGCTGCTGGTGGCGCTCGGCGGGCCGGCGCTGCCCTGCCTGCGGGCCATCGACGCGGTGCACCGCCGGCCGGAGGCGCTGCCCGCGGTACGGGAACGGCTCCGCCACGGTGACGTCGCCGGGGCGCTGGCCGTCGTCGAGGGCCTGCTCGGTCCGGGCGCGGTCCTGCGCGACGGGCCGCTCCGGGACGAGCTGCGGGCGGCCGCGGCCCGCCGCGTCGACCACGGTCTCTTCCGCTCGGGGCTGGTCGCCGTCCACCCCGCCGCCGGTGCGGTACGGGCCGCCGGGAAGGCCCCGGACACGGGCCACGCGGCGGCGGCCCACCGCCCCCGGCTCGACCGCCGTACGCCTCTCGAGTCGCGCCGCAAGCGCGGTAGCCGGACCCGGCCCCGGACCGGCCTGACCGCCTGACGGCCGCTTCGTTCCCTTTCGCTCGCGGCGCGTCGAGCGCCGCACGCCTTCACGACCTCCGGGACGGTCCGTCCCGTTCCCTTCTCCCACCCCAGGTGATGCCCATGACCACCAGTCCGCTCCTGCCCGCCCCCGCCCCCGCCGCGGCCTTTGATGCCTCCGCGGCCGACGCCCAGCTCGCCGTCGCCGACGGCCTCCTCACCCTTCTGCGGACGACCACAACCGAGCCGCGCCCCGACGAGCAGCTCGAAGCACTCACCCTGGCCGTCGCGGCCGACCTGCCCGTCCTGCTCTGGGGCGAGCCGGGCATCGGCAAGACCGCGGCCCTGACGCAGCTCGCCGCCACGCTCGACCTGCCGCTCACGACGGTGATCGCCAGCGTCCACGAACCGTCCGACTTCTCCGGGCTGCCCATCGTGGGCGACGACCCGGCGGTGCGGGGCGTGCCGATGGCGCCTCCGCAGTGGGCTGTGGAGCTCGTACGGGCAGGCCGGGGGCTGCTCTTCCTCGACGAGCTGTCCACCGCCACCCCGGCCGTCCAGGCCGCGCTGCTCCGGGTCGTCCTGGAGCGGAGGGTCGGTGAGCTGCGACTGCCTCCGGGGGTACGGATCGTGGCCGCCGCCAATCCGCGCGCGTCGGCCGCGGACGGCTGGGAGCTGAGCCCGCCGCTGGCCAACCGGTTCGTGCACCTGTACTGGGTGCACGACCGGGAGGTGGTGGTGCGCGGGCTCGGCGGCGTCTGGCCCCGCGCGGAACTGCCCCGGCTGGTGCCGGAGCTCCTGCCGGAAGCGGTGGCCTTCGCCCGGCGCGCGGTCTGCGGGTTCCTGAAGGCCCGGCCGACGCTGATCCACCGGCTGCCGAGCACCGAGACGCGGCGCGGCGGCGCCTGGCCCTCGCCCCGGAGCTGGGAGGCGGCGCTGACCCTGCTCGCGTTCGGTACGGCGGCCTCCGTCTCCCGGGAGGTGCTGGCGCTGCTGGTGCGGGGTGCCGTGGGTGACGGGCCGGGGCTCGAACTCCTCGCCCATCTCGACCGGATGGACCTGCCGGACCCGGAGGCGCTGCTGGCCGATCCGGCCGCCGCCGAGCTGCCGGAGCGGGGCGACCTGCGCCAGGCGACGCTGGAGGCGGTGGTGGCCGCCGTCGGGGCGCGGCCGGAGCGGGAGCGGTGGGAGGCGGGGTGGGCGGTGCTCGTCCGGGCGCTGAAGACGGGCGCCCCGGACCTGCTGGTCGCGCCGGCGACGACGCTGGCGGCGCTGCGGCGCGACGACTGGGAGGTGCCGGAGGCCGTGGAGCGGCTGACCGGCGTGATCGGTCTCGCCCAGCGGGCGGACCGGTCGGTGGGACGCGCCACAGCGGCGTCCGGCGCCGGCCCCGCGGCAGGGGAGCGCCGATGACGGGGCCCGCTCAGCGCCCGGACCCGCTGCAAGGGCCACACCCGGAACCCCACGCGGCCCCGCGCCCGGGCCCCCGCCCCGGACCGCACGCGAGACCTCTGCAGGTCCCGCGCCCGCTCCCCCGCCCGATGTCCCGGCCCGCGCCGCCGCGCCCGGTGCGGGCCGCGCCGCCGGAGCCGCCGCCAGGCTCGGGTGGGTCGGCCGTCGGGTCCGTACTGCCGCTGGACAGGGAGAAGTTGCTCACCGCCCGGCTCCACGCGGTGAAGGTCCGCCCCTACCTCGCCGACGCGCTCTTCGCGCTGCACGTGGTGGAGGACCGGTCGGTGCCGACGATGGCGGTGGACGCGCACTGGCGCTGCTACGCCTCCCCCGCCTTCGTGGCCCGCACCCCGGTGGAGGAGCTGGCGGGTGTCTGGGTGCACGAGGTCTCCCATCTGCTCCGGGACCACCACGGGCGGGGCGAGAGGTACGCGCGGGAGCACGAGGCGTACGGCGCGGGCGAGAGGCTGCGGCGCAACATCGCCGCGGACTTCGAGATCAACGACGACATCTACGGTGACGGCCTGCCCATGCCGACCGGCGTGGTGCTGCCGAAGATGCTGCGGCTGCCCGAGGGCCTGCTGATGGAGGAGTACCTGCGGACGGCGTCGATGTCCGGGCTCGCCGCGGAGCTCGCCTGGCTGGACTGCGGCAGCGGGGCCGACGGGCAGGAGCGGCCCTGGGAGTGGGGGGCCGACGGGGCACACGGCCTGAGCAGGCAGCAGCGGGACGCGGTCCGCTTCCGGGTCGCGGAGGGCATCAAGGGCAAGCCGGGCAGCGCGCCGGAGGGGTGGCGCCGCTGGGCGGAGGAGGCGTTCCATCCGCCGCAGCCGTGGCGGAAGTTGCTGGGTGCGGCGGTCCGCTCGGCGGTGGGGGCGCCGGGGGTGGGCGAGAACCACAGCTACCGGCGCCCGTCCCGGCGCTCGGCCGGCGTTCCCGGGGTGCTGCTGCCGAGCCTGCGCCGTACGCCGCCCCGGGTCTGCGTCGTGATCGACACCTCCGGGTCGGTGAGCGACGCCGAGCTCGGCAGCGCGCTGCTGGAGGTGGCGGCGATCTCGCGGGCGGTGGGCGGGCGGCGCGACCTGGTCTCGGTGATCTCCTGCGACGCGGCGGCCCGGGTCGCCGTCCCGCTCTGCCGCGCCGAGAACATGGAACTGATCGGTGGCGGAGGGACGGACCTGCGCTCCGGTTTCGCCCGGGCGCTCCGCTCCGGGCCGCGCCCGGACGTCATCGTCGCCCTGACGGACGGTCAGACTCCGTGGCCCTCCGCGCCTCCGCCCTGCCGCACCGTCGTCGGTCTCTTCCCCCGCCCCGCCCGGGCCGCGAGTGAGAGGAACCCCGACTACGTCCCGGACACCCCGCCGCCGTGGGCGCGTGTCGTCACCATCGGATGAGCGAGCCCGGTGGCGCGGCGCTCCCGCGCGGGCTCAGCCCTGCGCGTCCGGGCCGGCGTCCTGGTCGGCGTCCTGCGGGTACCAGCGCAGTTCGACGGTGTTTCCGTCGGGGTCCTTCACGTAGACGGACTGAGCGGTGCCGCGGGCGCCGAAGCGGCTGACCGGGCCCTCCAGGACGTCGAACCGGCCGGAGTCGATGACCTCCTGCCAGTCCACGGGGTCCACCACCAGGCAGATGTGGTCCACGTTGGACTCGCCGCGGGTGCGCTGCAACAAGTCGATGATCATCGTCGGGGTGACCCGTACGGACGGGAATGGCACCTTGCCGGCCCGCCACTCCTCGACCCGTACCGGCTCCAGGCCGAGGGGTCCGCAGTAGAACTCCAGGGACCGCTCGACGTCCTCCACGTTGAGCACCACGTGGTCGAAATCCTTGACCCTCACAGGGCCACCCCCTCCAGTGGTCCGGGCCGCACG
This sequence comes from Streptomyces sp. NPDC003036, assembly GCF_040611175.1. Classification (NCBI taxonomy): domain Bacteria; kingdom Bacillati; phylum Actinomycetota; class Actinomycetes; order Kitasatosporales; family Streptomycetaceae; genus Streptomyces; species Streptomyces sp. NPDC003036. The sequence goes on from NZ_JBEXNO010000020.1 coordinate 21,373, forward strand.
GCCGGGACCTCTCGTACGACGGACGGACGGTCACCCGGTTGTCCCGGGTGACCGTCCGTCCACAGTAGCGAGGTGCCCTGTCAGCTGACGCCGGGCACCAGCCCGAGCACGGGGGCCACCGGCGCGACGAGCTGCCGAAGCTCGCCGAGGCGATGCACCCCGCTGAGCCCGCCGAGCTGCCGGCTCAGCCTCGGCACCTCGGAGCGGCGCTCCGGGGGCACGGAGCTCACCAGCAGTTCATCGACCTGGCTGAGGAGGGACGGCCCCTGCGGCCCGATGGGGAGGGCGGCCGCGTCCGCCGTGGGGGCGGTCAGCGCGGAGGTTGCGGCGGCGAGGGCGAGGGAGGCGAGTACGCGTTGGGTCTTGGTCACGACCGGACCAACGCCGTGCCCCGGCGGAGGATGCGGCCCGCTACGCCATAGGGGTGCGGCGCGGCCACGCCTCCTTGACCGCCGCGCCGCCGTACACCCGGGCGCCCGGTCCGGCGCCTGCGGGACACCGGCCCGCCACCGGCCGGTAAAGTCACCGGCGGGTACGAAGGACCTGATCAGGCTCGGGTGGGAGGCGTGGCGAGTGAAGCGGCCGACGATGGCGGACATCGCGCGTCGCGCCGGCGTCTCCAAGGTCGCCGTCTCGTACGCCCTCAATGACCGGCCCGGCGTGTCCGACGCCACCCGGGCGGCCGTCAAGGCCATCGCGGAGGAGCTCGGCTGGCGTCCCAACAGCGCCGCCAGGGTGCTCGGCGGGGCGCGGGCCCAGTCGGTCGGACTGGTCGTGCGCCGTCCGGCGCGCACGCTGGGTGTCGAGCCCTTCTTCATGGAGTTCGTCAGCGGCATCGAGAGCGTCCTGTCCGCGCGGTCGTACGCGCTGATGCTGCAGATGGTCGACACCCACCAGCAGGAGAGCGCGGTCCACCGGCGGTGGTGGGGCGAGGGCCGGGTGGACGGGGTCTTCCTGGTGGACCTGCACTCCGCGGACCCGCGGGTGCCGGCGGTCGAGGAGATGGGTCTGCCCGCGGTCGTCGTCGGCCCTCCGGAGACCTCGGGGTCCCTGCCGTCGGTGTGGTCCGACGACGGCGAGAGCATGCGCGAGATCGTGCGCTACCTCGCCGCGCTCGGCCACCGGCGGGTCGCCCGGGTGGCGGGCCCCGCCGCGCTGGCCCACACGGCCGCGCGCGACGCGGTGATGCTGGACGCCTGCCGAGAGGCGGATCTGCCCGGTCCCGAGATCGTCCACACCGACTACACGGGCGACGAAGGGGCGCGCGCGGCACGGCGCCTGCTCATCGGACCGGACCGTCCCACCGCGATGGTCTTCGACAACGACATCATGGCGGTGGCGGCCCTGTCGGTGGCCCAGGAGCTGCGCCTCGACATCCCGGGCGACCTGTCCATCGTGGCCTGGGACGAGTCGCCCCTCACGCAGGTCGTGCGCCCCGCGCTGTCCGCCGTGTCCCGGGACATCCCGGCCTACGGGGCCCATGCCGCCGAGGCGCTGCTCTCCCTCATCGCCGGTGAGCCCGTCCCCGATGTGCGGGAGGACCACGCCCGGCTCGTGCCGAGGGGCAGCACCTCCCCTCCTGCGCGTACCGCCTGACGGTGACGGTCCATGACCGTCTATGACGGTCCATGACGGTCCATGACGGTCCATGACGGTCCATGACGGTCTATTTCGTGGCGCCTTGCGCGAATCCGTTGTAGATCCAGCGCTGGAGCAGCAGGAAGACGATCAGGGTGGGGACGATCACCAGGATCGCGCCCGCCGAGATGGCCTCCCAGTGCGCTCCGAAGGGGCCCTTGAAGCGGAAGAGGGCGGTGGAGATGGTGCCGAGGTCCTCGGAGTGGAGGTAGAGGAAGGGGATGTAGAAGTCGTTGTAGGTGGTGATCCCCTTGATGATCACCACGGTCGCGATCGCCGGCTTGAGCAGGGGAAAGATGATCTTCCGGTAGATGGTGAAGGCGTTGGCTCCATCGAGCCGGGCCGCCTCGTCCAGCGACACGGGGATGGAGCGGATGAACTGCAGGAAGATGTAGACGGAGACGATGTCTGTCCCCATGTAGAGCAGGATGGGCGCCCAGCGCGTGTCCACGAGCTCGAAGCTGTTGATCACCTGGAAGGTGGCGACCTGTGTCGTCACTCCCGGCACGAGCGTCGCCACCAGGAACAGCCCCATCACGAGCTTCTTGGCGCGGAACTCGAACCGGTCGATGGCGTACGCCGTCATCGAGCCGATGATCACCGTGCCGCCGATCGAGAAGAAGAGGATGAACGCGGTGTTGCCGAAGGCGGCGAGCATGTGGCCGTCGGTGAACGCCGTGGCGTAGTTGTCGACGTTCAACCAGTTGCCGGGGAGCGAGAGGGCGTTCCCGCCGGAGACCTCTTCGGCTGTCTTGAGGGAGGTGAGGAAGACGACGGCCAGGGGCAGCAGGACCACCAGCGTGGCGGTGAGCAGCGACAGGTAGGTCAGGACGGTGCCGGTCCCCACGGGGAAGCGGCGCCGCCGGGCGGGGCGGAGGGCATGCGCGGCCGAGACGGCCGTCGGCGCAGGCTCGGTCAGGGCAGCGGTCGGGTCCGGGGTCATACGAGGTCCACCTTGTCGTCGGGCACGAGGCGGCGCTGGATCCAGGTGATCAGGAGGATGATCGCGAGCAGCACCACGGCGGCGGCCGAGGCCAGGCCGGTCTTGTTGAACTGGAAGGCGAGCTTGACCGTCTGGATGACGAAGGTCGACGTGCCGGTCGCGCCGCCGGTCATGATGTAGGGGATCTCGAACACCGACAGCGAGCCGGAGATCGCGAGGATGGCGCTGAGACCGAGCACCGGTTTGATGCTCGGGGCGATGATGTGCCGGAACTGCTGCCACTTCCCGGCGCCGTCGAGCTGGGCCGCTTCGTAGAGCTCGCCGGGGATGGACTGGATCGCGCCGAGGAAGAGGACGAAGTTCAGCCCGGTGAAACGCCATACGGAGACGCCCGCGAGCGAGATGTTGGCCGAGGTGGGGTCACCGAGCCAGGCGTGGTCCGTCCGTACGCCGAGCCAGGACAGTACGGAGTCGAGCGTGCCGCCGTCCTGGAAGAAGTACAGGAAGACGAAGCCGATCGCGACGCCGTTGACGAGGTAGGGGAAGAAGAGGATCCCCTTGAAGAAGTTCCGGAAGCGGAGGTCGAAGCTGAGGACCGTCGCGAAGTAGAGCGCGACGGCGATCTGGAGGACGGACGCGGCCAGGTAGTAGCCGCTGACGAAGAAGACCCGGAAGAGCTCGGGGCGGCTGAAGATCTGTACGTAGTTGTCGACGCCCGTGAGGTTTCTGTCGGGGCTGACGCCGTCCCAGTCGGTGAAGCTGTAGAAGACCATGTTCGCCACCGGGACGTAGGTGAACGTGATCAGCAGGGCCAGCGGCGCCGCCAGGAACAGCCAGGGCGTGCTCCGCCGGAGCGGCGAGCGGCGCCACGAGCGCCCCTGCGGCTCCCGGCCGCCCGGGTGCCGCGTCGCCCCGCGCCCGGTCGTCCGGCGGGCTTTCCCCGGCGAACGCCGCGAGCCCGCGAAAGCGGCCCGGGGTGCGGTGTCGGTCGTCTCGGTCATGTCGGCCTTTCGTATCCGCGGGTGCGGGAGGGACAGGGGGCCCGGGCCGTCACGCCCCGGGCCCTCCTGGTCGCGGGACGCCGGGCGTTGGGGGGCGAGGTCAGGAGCCGGCGGACTTCGCCGCCTCGTCCCACCTCTTGTCGAGCTCGGCGAAGTAGTCCTGGAGGCTGCCCTTCTGGGCTCCGCGCGCGAGGTCGATCAGCTTCTGGCGGTAGTCGGGCTTGTTGAGGCCCACCTCCGCCGCGTTGTCGATGGCGTTCACCTCGCCCGTCCGCGCCTCGGACCGCTCCACGAAGGTGACATCGTTGTCAACAAACTCCTTGAGCGTGGCCGGCATGGGCGCCGCCTTCAGCGCCGGCACCGCCCCCTCCTTGTCGGAGTAGCCGGACTTGGCCGTGAACCAGTCGATCCAGGCGCGGGACGCCGACTTGTGCGCGGAGTGGATGCTGACGGCCTGCTGGTAGTCGGAGACGAGCGTGGCGCAGAACCTGCCGTCCCGCTGCGCGGGGAAGGGCATGAAACCGATGTCGTCCGGGGAGCCGCCGGCGTCCTGCGCCGCCGCCCGCATCTGGGTGACGGCCCAGGATCCGAGCATCATGGCGCCGATCTTCCCCTTGCCGAGAAGCCCCTTGGACGCCTCCCAGTTGGTGGTCGTGGGGTCCTTCTCCGACAGCCCCTGCCGCACGATGTCGTGGAGCAGCGTGTCGATGGCCCGGAGGTCGCCGCCCTCCTTCCAGGGCGAGGCCGCGCCCGCCAGCCTGTCGGTGGCCTTCGCGTCGCAGCCGACCGAGCCGATGTTGGCGGTCCACTGGACGAGGGGCCAGCCGTCCTTGAAGTTGGTGTAGTACGGCACCGCACCGGTCTTCGCCTTGACCGCCTCCAGCGCGTCCGTGAACTCCCGCGGCGTCCTCGGCCACTGTGTGACGCCGGCCCGCTTCCACAGCGCCTTGTTGTAGACGAAGCCGTTGGCCGTGCCGAACTGCGCGATGCCGTAGACCTTGCCGCCCACCTCGGTCTTGTCGCTGAAGCGGTAGGTGCGCGACAGCTCCGCCGCGGTCCCGAGCGGGGCGAAGAACTTCGGGTAGTCGTTCTTGGCGACCGCCGCGGGGATCATCAGCACGTCACCGTACGCCTTGGTGTTCATCCGTATCTTGACCTCCCCCTCGTAGTCGGTGATGCCCTCGAAGGTCACCTTCACCTTGGGGTAGGTCTTGTTGAACTCGGCGGCGTACCGGTCCATCGCCCCGCTCTGGACGAGGTCCGTGCGGTGCGTCAGCACCTTGATCTCGCCCGAGACCGCGCCCGGGTCGGCAGGGGCGGCCGCCGTCTCGCCGGAGGCGCCGCCGCCTCCGCCGCCGCATCCGGTCACGGTCAGCATCGTGGCGGCGAGAAGCGCGCCCGCGAGCGTCTTCGACTTCCCCATGTGCCCAACTCCTTCAGGGTTACGGCTCAGGTCTACGGGTGGGATGTCGGCACTATGTCAGCCGCGAGGTGAACCGGTAAAGCAAAAGTGTCCGCCGCGATGCGCAATCGTTACCGATAGCCCGTGACTGCCAAGTCCCAGCTGAGAAGTCTGCCCTTCACTCTTCAGCTTTACCGGTTCATGGACACGGCGAGTTGATCCGGTTAGGTTGTCCGGCGTCGCACACGCACCCCGCCTCGTCAGGCGATTGGAGCCGCACACCATGAAGGACGTCACCCCACTGACCGACGGCTGGAGCCTGCGCCACGACGGGGCGCTGCTCCGGGCCCGGGTCCCCGGCTGCGTTCACACCGACCTGCTGGCCGCCGGGGTCATCCCCGACCCGTTCGTCGGACAGAACGAGACCGAGATCGCGTGGGTCGGCAGGCAGGCCTGGTCGTACGTCACCGAGCTGAGCCACGGCAGCCCGCACGAGCGCACGGACCTGGTCTTCGACGGCCTGGACACGGCCGCCGCGATCACCCTCGCCGGCGAAGCGCTGGGGACGACGCGCAACATGCACCGCGGCTACCGCTTCGACGTCACGGGGCGCACGGGCTCCCTGGAGGTTCGTTTCGCCTCCGCGTACGACGAGGCCGAGGCCGTCCGCGCGCGGACCGGTGAGCGGCCGAACGTCTACCCGGAGCCGTTCCAGTACATCCGCAAGATGGCCTGCTCCTTCGGGTGGGACTGGGGCCCGACCGTGGTGACGGCGGGCATGTGGCGCCCGGTGCGGCTGGAGCACTGGTCGACGGCGCGGATCGACCGGGTCCGCCCCCTGGTCACGGTCGACGGCGGGACGGGCCGGGTGGAGGTACGGCTCCGGGTGGAGCGCACGGAGCGAGGCGCCGGGCGTCCGCTGACCGCCCGCGCCGCCGTCGGGGGCTGCGAGGCCGAGGTCTCCTTCACGGGCGAGGAGGCCGTGCTGCGCCTGGAGGTCGCGGAGCCCCGGCTGTGGTGGCCCCGCGGCTACGGCGAACAGCCCCTGTACGACCTGGAGGTGACGCTCCTCGACGAGGGGTCGGCGCTGGACACCTGGCGGCGGCGGATCGGGTTCCGCACCGTCGGGATCGACCGGTCGGCCGACGCGCACGGCACGGGCTTCACCTTCGTCGTCAACGGCGTACGCATCTTCGCGCGCGGCGTCAACTGGATCCCCGACGACGTCCTGCCGTCCCGCGTCACCCCGGAGCGGTACCGGGCGCGGCTGGCCCAGGCGGCGGAGGCGAACGTCGACCTCGTCCGGGTGTGGGGCGGCGGCATCTACGAGGACGACGCCTTCTACGACGCCTGCGACGAGCTCGGCCTGATGGTCTGGCAGGACTTCCTCTTCGCCTGCGCCGCCTATCCCGAGGAGCAGCCGCTGCGCGGTGAGGTCGAGGCCGAGGCGCGCGACAACGTTGTCCGTCTGATGCCCCACCCGAGCCTGGTGCTGTGGAACGGCAACAACGAGAACCTGTGGGGCTTTCGCGACTGGGGCTGGGAGCCCTCTCTCGCGGGTGATTCCTGGGGCGAGGGCTACTACCTGGGGCTGCTCCCCCGGATCGTCGCGGAGCTCGACCCGACCCGCCCCTACACGGCCGGCAGCCCCTGGTCGGGTTCCTGGGACCACCACCCGAACGACCCCCGGCACGGTACGCACCACTCCTGGGAGGTGTGGAACCGCGAGGACTACGCCGCGTACCGGGCGAACGTGCCGCGCTTCGTGGCGGAGTTCGGCTGGCAGGCGCCGCCCGCCCTGGCGACGCTGCGGCGCGCCCTGCCCGGTGAGGAGCTCGCCCCGGACTCCCCCGGCATGCTGCACCACCAGAAGGCCGAGGACGGCAACGGCAAGCTGAACCGCGGTATCGCCCGCCACTTCGCGCTCCCCGAGGACGACTTCGACCGCTGGCACTACCTGGCCCAGGTCATCCAGGCCCGGGCGGTCGCCTCCGGTATCGAGCACTGGCGGGCGCACTGGCCGGTGTGCGCGGGCACGGTCGTCTGGCAGCTCAACGACTGCTGGCCGGTGAGCTCGTGGGCCGCCGTCGACGGCGACGGCCGACCCAAGCCGCTCTTCCACGCGCTGCGCCGGGTGTACGCCGACCGCCTGCTGACCCTGCTCCCGGGCGACGAGGGACCAGTGCTCGCCGTCGACAACCAGTCCGCCGCCCCCTGGCGTACGGCCGTGACCCTGCGGCTGCTCGAAGCGGACGGCCGGGTGGTCCGGGAAACGGTCATCGAGGTGGCGGCCGAAGCGCGGTCGGTGGTGCGGACGGTGCTTCCGGAGAAGCTCTCTCCGGCCCCGGGCTCGTCGCAGGAGTTCCTGGTCGCCGACGCGGATGGGCTGCGCGCGCTCCACTTCCCCGTACCGGACAAGGAGTTCGCGTACCCCCGGGCCCGGTACGACGTGCGTACGGAGCCGGTGCCCGGGCAGAGCGGCGCCGTCGACATCGTGGTCACGGCGCACACCCTGGTCAGGGACCTGCTGCTGCAGGCGGACCGGCTCGCGCCCGGAGCGGTCGCGGACAGCGGTCTGCTGACCCTGCTCCCGGGTGAGGAGGCCCGGATCCGGGTGACCGGGTGCGACGGGGGCGTGGAGGCGGCGGCGGTCCGAGCCGCGCTGTTCAGCGTGGACCCGGCGTGAACCCGGCCTCCCCGCGCGTCACCATCAACGACGTCGCCGCGCGCGCCGGCGTGTCGAAGGGCGCCGTCTCGATGGCGTTCAACAACCGGCCGGGGGTCTCCCAGGCCACCCGGGAGCGTATCTTCGAGGCCGCTCGCGAGCTGGGCTGGTTCCCGCACCAGACCGCGCGCAGCCTCTCCAGCCGACGAGTCGACATCGTCGGCCTGGCGATCTGCCGCCCGGCGAGGCTCCTCGGCCTGGAGCCCTTCTACATGGAGTTCGTCTCCGGCATCGAGAGCGTGCTGGCGGAGCGCTCGTGTTCGCTCCTGCTCCGCCTGGTCCGCGATCTGCGCGAGGAGATCACGCTGTACGAGGGGTGGTGGCGCGGCAAGATGATCGGCGGCGCCATCCTGGTCGACTTCCACGAGAACGACCCCCGGGTCCCCGCGCTCCGCGCCCTCGGGCTCCCCGCGGTCGCGGTCGGGCACCCGTCGCTGACCGGCGGCTTTCCTTCCGTATGGACGGACGACGCGACGGCCGTGTCGGAGGCGGTGCGGTACCTGGCGGCGCTCGGCCACCGGCGCATCGCTCGCGTGGGCGGCCCCGCCGGTCTCGGGCACAGCGGCATCCGGGCGGCGGCCTTCGAGGCGGCGATGGCCGGTCTCGGCCTGGACGGCCGCCGCCAGGTGGCCACCGGCTTCGCGGGTGAGGACGGCGCCCGGGCGACCCGCGGTCTGCTGCTGGCGCCGGAGCGGCCGACGGCGATCGTGTACGACAACGACATCATGGCCGTCGCGGGCGCGGCGGTGGCCTCGGAGATGGGGCTGACCGTGCCGGACGACGTGTCGCTGCTCGCGTGGGACGACTCCCAGCTGTGCCGGCTGACGCATCCGCCGCTGTCGGCGATGAGCCACGACGTGCACCACTTCGGTGCGGTGGTCGCCCGCGGCCTGTTCGGGGTGATCGACGGCTCGGGTGGCGCGTCGCTCCAGGTCCCGACGCCGTCGCTGACGCCCCGCGGGTCCACCGGGCCGCCGCGGCGTTAGCGGTACGCGGCCGGATTGCGCGTACGCCGGGGCCGGCCCCGGCGTACGCGCGGTCCGGGTCAGCTCTTGGCGCAGGCGGCGCCGTTGAGGGTGAAGGCGGCGGGGACGCCGTTGCCTCCGGTGGAGGAGCCGTTGATGCCGAAGCTCACGAACCCGCCGGCCGGGATGGTGGCGGTCCACTGCTCGGGGGTGGCGCGGACCTGGGCGCCCTGCTGGACGGCCTTGGCGTTCCAGGCGGAGTTGAGCGTCTGGCCGCCGGGGAAGGCGAAGTCGAGCTGCCAGCCCTTGATCTCCCGGGTGCCGGTGTTGCGGATGGTGACGTCGGCGTTGAAGCCGCTGCCCCAGTCGCTCAGGCGGTAGGAGACGGCGCAGGTGCCGGTGGCGGGGCCGTCGGCGGTGGTGACGGCGACGGTGGCGGAGCGCGGGGAGCGGTTGCCGGCGGCGTCGCGGGCGTAGACGGCGAAGGTGTAGGGGGTGGCGGGGGTCAGGCCGGTGAGCGTGGTGCCGGTGGTGGCGGTGGTGGTGACGGGCGTTTCCCGGGTGCCGTCGACGCGTACGACGTCGTAGGCGGTGACGCCGGTGTCGTCCGTGGCCGCGGGCCAGGCCAGCCGGGCTCCGGTGGAGGTCACGTCCGAGGCGGTGGGCTTGCCGGGGGCCGTCGGGGCCTGGGTGTCACCGCCGCCTCCGGAGCCGTACACGCTGGCCTCGCGGGAGGTCTGCTTGATCCCGTTCGGGCCGTCGAAGAAGCGCGTGCCCCAGGGGGACAGCCGGCCCGCGTCGAAGCCGGTGGCCATGTCGAGGTACTCGACGCCGCCGCCGTTGCCGCTCCAGGACCAGCCGAGGTAGCCGAGGTTCAGCTGCTGGGCGGTCGCCATGATGGCGTCTTCGTCGGGGTTGCCGTCGGAGTGGGCGTCGCCGAACTCGCCGACCACGATGGGCAGTCGGCGGGAGACGAACCGGCCCAGGTAGTCCTGGACCTCGGCGGCGGTGTCGTACACGCCGTACATGTGGATGGAGAAGACGGTGTTGCCCTGCGGATCGGCGGCGAAGACCGCCGGCGCGTTGTCCCGCATGGTGAAGGTCCAGTCCTGGCCCCAGTTGGGGGCGTCCGCCATGAGGGTGTGCTGGAACCCGGCGGCCCGCATGCGCGTGATGGCGTTCGTGGTGTCCGCGGTCCAGGCCGCGTAACCGGTGTTCCCGTGCGGCTCGTTGCCGAGGTTCAGGATGACGTACTTCTCCTGCCCCTTGACCGCGTTCTGGACCTCTATCCAGTAGTCGACGGCCTTGGAGAGTGAGACCGCTCCGCTCTGCTCGCCGTACCCGGTGGTGTCATGGGGTTCGAGGACGCAGACGAGTCGGTTGGCCTTGCACTGGCTGACGACGTTCGCGACGTCGGCGGTGTCGTTCTTCGTCCAGCGGTCGCCCGTACTGAGCACGACCCGCACGGAGTTGGCCCCCAGCGCCTTGATGTCGGTGAGCGCCTGGGTCGTTCTGGTGGTGTACCACGTGTGGGCGTGGTTCACGCCCCGGAGGACGAAGTCGTTGCCGTTCGCGTCGAGGAGTCTGCCGTCCCGTACGTGGAAGCCGGCGGCGGCCGGCTCCGCGGCCGCCTGGGCGGCCGGGGGGCCGGTGAACATGGTGGCGGCGACGGCCAGCAGCGCTCCCGCCGCGGTGGCCAGTTTCCTGCTCATGGGGTGCTCCGATTCGGTCGCGCGCACACCGCGGTCGTGAACTGCGCGGCGTGCGGCTTTCCTGGTGTGGAGGGTGCTGTGCGCCCGGCGGCTCGACGCGTTCTCCGACGGCTGTCGGCGGTCTCCTCGGTGGCCGTCGGGGTGGTACGCGTACGGGCGTCGAAGCCGACCGGTAGCCCGCTGAGGGAGCGGGCGCGGTCGAGGCTAGAGCGGGGCGGTAATCGAAAACAAGAGAAACAACGGAACCGGTTAAGTTTAGTGAGGGGAGCGGTTCGGCCCCTCGCCGGTCACGCCGGCGGTGGCCACTCCGCCGGTGGTCACGCCGGCGGTGGCGCGGAAGACCTCGCCGTCACCGGCCACGGTGACGCGCTCCCAGGCGGGTACGTAGACGGCGCCGCCCGGTCCGATCCTCAACGAGCCCTCAGCGGACGTGAGGTGGGCCTCCCCCCGGGCGCAGAGGACGATCTGCGCGCCACCCGGGTCGAGCGGCAGCGGGGCCGCCTCCGGGCGGAGCGGGATGCGGGAGAGGCGGAAGTCGTCGACGGGCGCGGGATACACGAGCTCCGCCCCTTCCCGGCGGGGGACGAGGGCGCGGCGCGGCGGGGCATGGAAGCGAACCACGCTCACCAGCTCGTCGCGGTCGATGTGTTTGCCCGTCAGGCCGCAGCGCAGGACGTTGTCGGAGCCGGCCATGATCTCCACTCCGAGGCCGGAGAGGTACGCGTGCGGCACGCCCGCGCCGAGGAAGAGCCCCTCCCCCGGGGCGAGTCGCACGTGCCGCAGCATGAGGGCCGGCAGGAGGCCGGGGTCCCCGGGGTGGGCGCGTGCGACCGCCCGGTAGGCCACGAGGTCCGCGCGGTGCGGTCCCCCGCGGTCCGCCTCGCGCGCCACCGCCTCGGTGACGCCGTCGAGCAGGTCGGCGCCCGGCGACAGGAAGGCGGTGAACACCTCCTTCAAGGCGGCTTTCGCCGGGCTGGTGCGCAGCCTGCGGAGGTGGGGCTCCAGGCCCGGCACGCCCAACCGCTCCAGCAGGGCGGCGCACGCGCGGGGTGTCCTGAACCCGCAGAGCCCCTCGAACGGCGTGAGGGCGACGATCATCTCCGGCTTGTGGTGGCCGTCCCGGTAGGTGCGGTGCGGCGCGTCCACGGGGATGCCCCGGGCGTTCTCCGCCGCGAAGCCCGCCGCGGCCCGGGCGGCGTCGGGGTGGACCTGGAGCGAGAGCGGGGCGTCGGCGGCGAGGAGCTTCAGCAGGAAGGGCAGCCGCGGTCCGAACCGGCGCACGCCGGCCGCGCCCAGCTCTCTCTCCGGGTCGGCGGCGATGACGCGGTCGAGCGGCAGCGCGCCGCCGCCGCGGTCGACCCGCGAGGGCGCGGCGGGGTGCGCGCCCATCCACAGCTCGGCCTGGGGTTCTCCGGTGGGCGGCGTGCCCATCAGCCGGGGCAGTGCGGTGGTGGAGCCCCAGGCGTAGGGCTGGATGGTGGTGGCCAGCAGGTCCATGGCGTCGGCGTTCCTTGTTGTTCCTCGGCTGGGGGTGGCTCAGGGGCGGGCGGCGGGCAGTCCGGTGGCTGCCGCGGCGACGGCCGCCGCACCGATCAGGCCGGCGTCGAGGGCGAGTTCGGCGGGGACGACCGGCACGTCGCGGGCGAAGTCGAGGACGGCGTAGGCGTCGAGGTGGCGGCGGAGCGGGTCGAAGAGCGTCTCCCCGGCCTGGGCGACGCCGCCGCCGATCACCACGAGATCGAGTTCGACCAGGTTGATCGTCGCGGCGATGCCCGCCGCGAGCGCCCGCGCGGCGCGGTCGTAGGCGGCGAGCGCCCGCGGGTCGCCCTCGCGGGCGGCCGCGGCGACGGCCGCCGCCGTCGGTGCCACGCCGGCCGGTGGCGCCCAGCCGGAGTCCAGCGCGCGGGCGGCGATGGCCGTACCGCTGGCGAATCGCTCCACGCAGCCGCGCGCCCCGCAGGGGCACAGGGGGCCGTTCACGTCCACGGTGATGTGGCCGATGTGGCCCGCGTTCCCGGAACCGCCGGTGTGCGGGGCGCCGTTGAGGATCAGCCCGCCGCCCACGCCGGTGGAGACCACCATGCACAGGGCGTCGCGCACCCCTCGGGCGGCGCCTCTCCAGTGCTCGGCCGCCGCCATCGCGACCGCGTCGCCGACCAGCACGGGCCGGACGCCGGCGGGCACCCCCGGGTGGGCCCGCACCCGCTCCACGAGCGGGAACGCGCGCCAGGACGGGATGTTGACGGGGCTGACCGTACCGGCGACGGTGTCGACGGGGCCGGCGCTGCCGATGCCCAGACAGGACAGCTCGGGCCATCTCCGGTGCGCGGCCAGCTCGTCCAGTACGGAGTCGACCGCCGCCATGAGGTCGTCCGCCGGCCCCTGGGCCGGGGTGGCGCGTCGGCAACGGGCCACCAGGCGGCCGTCGGCGTCGACGAGCGCCCCGGCGATCTTCGTACCGCCGATGTCGAGTGCTGCGTACACCATCGCGTGGACCCTTCCGTCGCGGTGAAGCTGCGGGTGTGTGTCCGTCACTGTGCACGCGCTTTGACAACGTTGTCTAGTAAACCAGTTCAGTTAAGTCAGCGTTCAGTAAAGGAGCAGTGTGGGCCCCGGCAACAGGGCTTCCATAGCCGTCGAGGGCCTGATCCCCCTGCCGCTGGTTCCGGAGGCCGCCTGGGCCGTGGAGGAGGTCCTCCGCAAGTTCGTGCTGCTCTTCCTGTCGGAGAGGCGGGGCATCCAGCTCGAAATCCCCGACGCGAACCGTCCGTTCTGAGCCACACCGGCGCCGCCGGGGCGCGGGATCCCGCCGCTCCCCGGCGGAAACGAGTGGCGGGAGGGGAAGATGACGAGATGACGGGTCCTGATCGTACGAGTCACCCCGAGCCCGGTGCGCCTGTGCCTGTGCCTGTGCCTGACGCTGTGGCTGCGCCCGCGCCCGCCCTCGCGAGGCGGCGGTTCCTCGGTTACGTACTGGCCGCGCCGACGCTGGTGACCGCCGCCGAGCTCGGTCCGGCGCCGAGGGCCGCCGCGGCCGAGGCCCCCTCGCCGGCCATCCCCTCACCGGACATCACGGAGCTGGTCGACCTCAACGACGTGATGACCGCGGCGGCTCTGCCGACCTCGCACCTGATCACGGTCGAGGTCAACGCGGACGGCACGGTGTCGTTCGCGCTGCCGCGGGCCGAGGTCGGGCAGGGCATCACCACGTCGACCGCCATGCTGATCGCCGAGGAGATGGACGTTCCGCTGGAGCGGGTACGGGTCACGCTGGCCGACGCCCGCCCGGAGCTCGTGTTCAACCAGCTCACCGGCGGATCGAACACGACCATCTCCACCTACACCCCCATCCGGGTCGCCGCCGCCCTCGCCCGGGCCCGGCTGCTCCAGGCGGCGGCGGGCGAACTCGGCGCGGCCGTCCCCGACCTCACCCTGAAGGCCGGAGTCGTCACCGGCCCGGCGGGCCGGAGCATCGGCATCGGCGCCCTGGCCGGGAAAGCGGCGAGCACCGCGACACGGCGGATGTCCGTGGAGCTCAAGCCGCGTGAGCGGTTCACCGTCATCGGCAGGCCGCACCACCGTGTCGACGCGCTCGCCGCGGTCACCGGGCGCAAGAAGTTCACGATGGACCTCGACGTCCCGGACGCCAAGCCGACCATGGTGTGCCGTCCGCCGACCATCAACGGCAAGGTCGGTTCGGTGGAGAACCTCGCCGACGTCCGCGCCATGCCGGGCGTCACCGATGTCGCGGTCGTCTCCACCGGCGTGGCGGTGCGCGCGGAGACCTTCGGCCAGTGCATCGACGCCGTGCGCGCCCTGCGGGTGTCGTGGAAGCCCGGCACCGCGGAGGGAAAGTCCGACGACTCCGTTCGCAAGGAGCTGCAAGCCGCCGAACTGCCGCTCGGCCTGCCGCCGCTGACGCCGACCGTGGAAGGGAAGTTCACCTTCCACTTCCGCAGCAACAGCGCGCTGGAACCCAACTGCTCGATAGCCGACGTACGGCCCGACCGCGCCGAGATCTGGTCGAGCCTCAAGGCGCCGATCGTCGCGCGGCAGACCATCGCCGCCAAGCTGAGGCTTCCGCCGCACGCGGTCAGGGTGCACGTCACCGAGGGCGGGGGCTCCTTCGGGCGCAAGCTGTTCTTCGACGCCGCGCTGGAAGCCGCCGAGATCTCCCAGCGGATCGGCAAGCCGGTCAAACTCATGTGGCACCGCGCCGACGACTCCCGCCAGGGTCGCGCCCACCCCATGGCCACCTCGCGCGTGCGCGTCGCGTACGCCGGTGACACCGTCCTCGGCTACAAGCAGCGGCACACCAGCGTCTCCACCGACTTCGGCCACGGCTTCGGCGAGATCCTCACCGCCATGGCGGCGAAGCTGCCAGTGGGCGACATCGGGTTCTCCGAGACGTTCTTCCAGCTCTCCCAGTCGATGCCGTACGACTTCGGCCCCACCAGCCGGCTCCTGAGCGAAACCGACCAGGGTTTCAACACGGGCAGCATGCGCAACGTCTACTCCCCCGACGTGACCTGCGCCCGCGAGCTCATCGTCGACCGGCTCGCCGCGAAGATGGGCAAGGACCCCGTCCGGTTCCGCCGCGCGTTCCTCCGCGACGAGCGCTCCCGGGCGGTGCTGGAGAAGGTCGCCGAGGCCGGGGAGTGGGGCCGGTCCATGCCGGCCGGCACGGCGCAGGGCATCGCGTTCCACTCCGAGTACCACGCCGTCAGCGCCGTACTGGTGGAGATCGACTGCCGGCCCGAGACCGTCAGCCGTCCGATACGCGACGGGGTGGCCGGGCCGCGCGTCACCAAGGCGGTCGTCGCCGTGGACGTCGGTCTCGCCGTCAATCCGCTGGGTCTGGAGGCGCAGATGATGGGCTGCGTCATGGACGGCATCGCCCAGACCCTGACGGCCGGCCTCCACCTGCGGGACGGGCACTTCCTGGAGGCCAGCTGGGACAACTACTTCTACACCCGGCAGTGGAACACGCCGCCCGAGCTGGAGGTCATCGTCATGCCGGCCACCACGGAGGAACCCGGCGGTGCCGGGGAGCTCGGCGTCGCCGCGTCGATGGCCGCGGTCGCCTGCGCCTACGGCCGCGCCACGGGAACCATGCCGACCACCTTCCCCATCAACCACGGCACGCTCTCCTTCACTCCGAAACCGACCGTTCCGCCCATCCCGCAGTCCCCCACCGACGGCCTGGACCACGTCCGCTGACAGCTTGGAGATCACGTGCCGGAGCACACGTTCCGCCTCAACGGTGAGCAGGTCACCGTCGACGTCGCCGACGACATGCGGCTGCTGTGGGTGCTGCGCGACGTCCTGGGCGTCACCGGACCGAAGTACGGGTGCGGCATCAACGTCTGCAAGGCGTGTACGAGCCACCTCAACGGCAGGGCGGTCAACCCGTGCGCGGTCCCCGTCAAGGACCTGGGTCCGACCGACGAGGTGACCACGATCGAAGGGCTTCCGGCCACGGTGGGCGCGGACCTGCACCCGATGCAGCGTGCGTGGCTCGAGCATGACGTGGCCCAGTGCGGCTACTGCCAGCCCGGCCAGATCATGGCCGCCGTGGCGCTGGTGCGCCGGGTGGCGGAGGAAGGCCGCCAGGTCACCGAGGAGGACCTCGACTCCCTCCGCAACATCTGCCGGTGCGGCACCTATCCCCGGATCCGCGAGGCGATCAAGGCGGCCGCCGAGCAGATGTGAGCGGTCGTGCGCGAGCAGGCGGCACCGGGGTCGGCGCCCCGGTGCCGTACGGGCGTGAAGGCGCCGCCGGGTCCACCGGCGGCGGTACAACGATGTCACGGCGCCCGGGCGGTGCGAGGCGCGCGAGTGGGAGCGTCAGCCGCAGTGCTCTCGGGTGGTCTGCCGGCGTGGGCGCGTCTGGGGGCGGGGGGTTTCCCCGGGCGGGGAGCCGAGCGGGGAAGCGTCCGGTTCGAGAAGCCGCCGCTGGGACAGGAGGTAACCCAGCTCGGCCCTGCTGCGGCTCCCCAGTGCTTCGGAGACCTTCCGGATGTGCGTGGAGACGGTACGGGCGCTCACGCCCAGCCGGGCCGCGATGGTCTCGTCCGTGTGGCCGGTCACGACCATGCGGAGGACGGTCCTGCGCACGGAGTTGGTGAGTAAGTCGGGACGGTGCTGTTCGGTGGCGAGGGCGATGGGCTCCGCCCGCTCCCACATGTGCTCGAACACCTTGGTGAGGAACTCGATCGCACCGGGGTGCCGGATGGCCAGTGCGGCGCTCTTCCGTTCCGGCGCACCGGGGATGAAGGCGATCGAGCGGTCGCAGATGATGACGCGTTCGAAGATCTCGTCCAGCGTACGGACCTGGGCGCCTTCGGCCAGGACCTGCTCGATGTACGCCAGGGTGGGGCCGTGTGACCGCACACTGTGCTGATAGAGGGTGCGTTGTCGTACCCCCTTCCGTACGAGCGCGAGGTCGCGGGGCAGCGCCTCGGCGAGCAGCGCGGGCGAGCGGCCGCCGCCGGGCTGCGCGGTGAGCAGCTCCTCCTTGCAGGAGCCGACGGCCAGCCGCAGTGCCTCTCCGATGACCTCCTCGCCGCCCAGGTGCTCGATGGGCAGCTCCGCTTGGCGCTGGACCTTTCGATAGACGGCTTCCGCCGTGAGAAAGGAGGAGCGCAGGGCCTCCAGGGTTTTCCGGCGCTGTTCGATGTCACGCTCCACGGGACGCGTGAGCTGCGCTTCCGCGATTTTCGGAGGAACGGGGACGAACAAGTTCTGCCCCCCGGGCAGCGGCCTCAGGAGCCCGCACCGGAGGAGGCACCCGGGCACATCGCCCGATACCGTCCCCGTCTCCAGCGCCTCGCGGTACCACCGCAACCCCTCTTCACACAGGCGTACCACTTCGGAAGTTGCTGCTATGTCCGAATGTTGACGCATTTGCCCATCCTTCGTGTTGCCGCAGTTCGCGATCAGGATGGCAGTCAGGCTCGCATCGCCGCCGGAATATGCGCAGGATGGATGTGACGCAAAGAAAGTGGCCGAACGAAAGAGAAGTGACACCTTCCGGAAGCCGGTTCATCAGAATCCGCGCCGGATGTTTCACGCTCAGGAACAGCGCACCGTTAAACGTGGAAACAATCACATCGATAAGGTGACGATATGTGTTGGACCGTCAGCGCTGCACACACTTGCTTTTCCGCGCCCACACGCCCCACCCCTCACGTGCGGTTCGACTCGGCCTGGGGCTGACACACGGAGGCCACGGACCGCGCAATTCGCTATCCGGCCCTTTTTCCCCTCGATTTCACCTCGATTTGTCTCATCATGTGAGACGAATCGAGGTGGCCGCACGTCGGCCGTCCCACGGTCCGCCTTCCCGGGGCTAGTCATGGGCGAGGTCGTCCGGGGCCGACCGGGCGAGGTCGCCCAGGGTCTCGAGGGCGCGCGAAAGAGTACTGGTTCCGGGTGAGGCCAGGCCGAGGCGGATAGCGTGCGGGGCGCGGTGACGCCCAACCGAGAACGCCGCGGCGGGGGTCACCGCGATGCCGTGCCGCGCGGCGGCGGCGACGAAGGTGTCGGCACGCCACGGGCGCGGCAGCTCCCACCAACGGTAGTACGAACGGGGGTCGCCGCGCGTCACGAAGTCGCCGAGATGGCGTTCGGCGATCTCCTGCCGTGCCGCGGCCTGCCGCTGCTTGGCCCGCACCAGCGTCCGTACGGTTCCGTCCGCCTGCCACTGGGCCATCGCCTCCAGCGGGAACCGCATGGGCGCCCAGCCACCCGAGCGCAGCGACGCGGCAACACCGCCCGCGACGGCGGCGGGAGTGACCGCGAACCCGAGGGACAGCCCCGGGGACACCCGCTTGGACAGGCTGTCGACGAGGACCGTCCGCGCGGCCGCACGCGACGCGAGAGGCGGCAGATCATCCCGCAGGAAAGCCCAGACGGTGTCCTCGATCGCATGGATTCCGCAGGTCAGCAGCGTATCGGCCAAGTGGTCCAGCCGCCGCTCCGACATGGTGAGCGACAGCGGGTTGTGCAGGGTCGGCTGGACGTAGACGGCGTGCAGCGGGCCGGCGCGGTGCGCCTCCTCCACCGCCTCGGGGATGAGCCCGTCCTCGTCCATGGCCAGGGGCACGAGAGTCACTCCGAGCCGGGTGGCGATCGCCTTGAGCACCGGGTACGTCAGCTCCTCGACACCCAGCCGCGCGCCCGGCCGCGTCAGCGCCGCGACGACCGCCGAGATCGCCTGCCGGCCGCTCCCGGCGAACAGCACCCGCGCCGGGTCGGGGCGCCAGCCGCCGCGCGCCAGCAGATCGGCCGCCGCCTCACGCGCGGCGGCGGTGCCGGCCGGGCCGACCGGCCGCAGCACCGACTCCAGGCTCTCCGGGTGCAGCAGCCTGCCGAGCCCCTCGGCGAGCAGCCCCGGCTGCTCGGGGACCACCGGGTAGTTCAGCTCCAAGTCGACCCGGCTGTCGGCCGGTTCGGACAGTGCGGGGACGGTGGTCGCGGCGGAGGCGGCGCGCACGAAGGTGCCGCGGCCCACATGGCCGACGGTGAGACCCCGGCGGGCGAGCTCCTGATAGACGCGCGTGGCCGTGGAGTTGGCGATGCCGTACTGCTGGGCGAATTCCCGTTGCGCGGGAAGCCGGTCGCCCGTTCTGAGCCGTCCCGCTCTGATCTCCTCCGCCACCGCGTCCGCGACGCTCCGATAGTCCGTCATTGGCCGCACCTCCCGTACCGATCGGCATCGAAGCACAGGATTGCCCTGAGTTCAATATTGCCGATTGAACCGAGAAAGGATGGAGCTTACACTCGAGTTGCTCCGATGTATGGCTCCGCAGCAGACCGGAAGTTCCCCGAACAGCCCTGGGAATTACCGCAGTTGGAACCAGTGGAGACCAGAGTTGGAGCCGTCGAAGCTTCGCAAGGAAGGAACCTTCAGCCGGTGAGCACCACGGCCCGCGAAACCCCGAGCCGGACCGCCCTTCCGTCGCCCCGGTGCGGCCGATGCGAGTTCACGTCCCTGCCGTACGACCGCGAGCGGGCAGCGGGCCTGCTCCTGGAATACACGGGCCGCTGGCAGCGGGTGCTGGCGCGTCCCGACGTCGGACGGCGGTCCAGCGGCGCGCCCGTCCGGTCACCGCTCCAGCAGGGCTGCCATGTGCGGGACATGTGCCTCTTGTTCCACCGGCAGATCGACGTGACGCTCGGGGTTCCCTCGCCGGCCGCACCGCCGGCTCATCAGGACGAGGACGCGGGCCGGGTCTCCGAAGAACTGGGCTGGGCGGCCGAAGCGTTGGCGGAACGTTTCGCGGGGCTGACCGCCGCCGACTGGGAGCACGAGGACCCTCGCCTCCCGGAGCTGCGACTCACGGTCGACTTCCTCACCCGTCATTTCCTGCACGACATCGTCCACGACCTCTCCGAGGTACTGCGCGGCACCGACGAGGACCCCTCGGGTGCGGCGGCACATCACGGATTCGCACAGAAAGCGGCGGGCAGCCATGGTTGAGTTGAGCGGAGTACTCGGTGTCGCGATGGTGGCCCTGGGGATGGTGCTCACCCCCGGTCCGAACATGATCTACCTCGTGTCCCGGAGCATCACCCAGGGGCGGCGTGCCGGAGTCGTGTCCCTCGGCGGTGTGGCGGTGGGCTTCGTGGTCTACCTGCTGGCCACGAACCTCGGCCTGTCGGTGGTCTTCATCGCGATACCCGAGCTGTACGTCGCCGTGAAGCTGGCCGGCGCGGCGTACCTCGCCTACCTGGCCTGGAACGCCCTGAAGCCCGGGGGCGTCTCCGTCTTCGCCCCCCAGGACATCCCGCACGACTCGCCGCGCAAGCTGTTCATGATGGGCCTGATGACGAACCTGCTCAACCCGAAGATCGCCATCATGTACCTCGCGCTCATCCCGCAGTTCATCAACCTGGAGGCGGGGCACGTGCTGTTCCAGGGCATCCTGCTCGGCTCCGTGCAGATCGCGGTGGCCCTCACCATCAACCTGACCATCGTCCTGGCGGCCGGAACCATCGCCGTCTTCCTCGCCCGCCGCCCCCAATGGCTCAAGGTGCAGCGCTACATGATGGGAACGGCACTCGGCCTTCTGGCCGTCTCGGTGGCCATGGACACTTCGGCCCCGGCCAGTTCGAGCTGATCCCGAAGGAGGGCCGCGGTCAGGTGCTGGGCGTGTTCCTGGAGGGAACGGACGCCCACGCCGCCGTGGTTGAGGGCGTCGATGCCCTGGACGGCGGCGGCGAGCGCCTGGACCGTGGTCAGGCACGGGACGCCGCGGGCGACGGCCGCGGTGCGGATCTCGTAGCCGTCGAGGCGGCCGCCGGTGCCGTAGGGGGTGTTGACGATGAGGTCGACCTCGCCGTCGTGGATGAGGCGGACGATGGTCTTCTCCCCGCCCGGTCCTTCACCTTCGGACTGCTTGCGCACGACGGTGGCGTTGATGCCGTTGCGCTTGAGGACCTCGGCGGTACCGGAGGTGGCCAGCAGCTCGAAACCGTGGGCGACGAGCTCACGCGCCGGGAAGATCATCGACCGCTTGTCGCGGTTGGCGACCGAGATGAACGCCCGCCCCTTGGTGGGGAGCGGGCCGTAGGCGCCGGCCTGGGACTTGGCGTACGCGGTGCCGAAGACGGCGTCGATGCCCATGACCTCGCCGGTGGAGCGCATCTCCGGGCCGAGGACGGTGTCCACGCCGCGGCCCTGGACGTCGCGGAAGCGCGACCAGGGCATCACGGCCTCCTTGACGGAGATCGGCGCGTCCAGCGGCAGGGTGCCGCCGTCGCCGGTCTTCGGCAGCAGGCCCTCGGCGCGCAGCTCGGCGATGGTGGCTCCGAGGGAGATGCGGGCGGCGGCCTTCGCCAAAGGCACCGCGGTCGCCTTGGAGGTGAAGGGCACGGTGCGGGAGGCGCGGGGGTTGGCTTCCAGGACGTAGAGGATGTCGCCGGCCATCGCGAACTGGATGTTGATCAGGCCGCGTACGCCGACGCCCTTGGCGATGGCCTCGGTGGAGGCACGCAGGCGCTTGATGTCGTGCCCGCCGAGGGTGATGGGGGGCAGGGCGCAGGCGGAGTCGCCGGAGTGGATGCCGGCTTCCTCGATGTGCTCCATCACGCCGCCGAGGTAGAGCTCGGTGCCGTCGTAGAGGGCGTCGACATCGATCTCGATCGCATCGTCCAGGAACCGGTCGATCAACACCGGGTGGTCGGCGATCAGCCCGGCGTGCTGCTCCAGGTAGGTGGCCAACGACGGCTCGTCGTAGACGATCTGCATGCCGCGGCCGCCGAGCACGTACGACGGACGGACCATCACCGGGTAGCCGATACCGGCAGCGATCCGCGCGGCGTCCTCGAAGGAGAACGCGGTGCCGTACTGGGGCGCGGGCAGCCCTGCCTCGTCCAGGACGCGGCCGAAGGCGCCGCGGTCCTCGGCGGCGTGGATGGCCTCCGGGGAGGTGCCGACGACGGGCACGCCGTTGTCCTTCAGCGCCTGGGCGAGACCGAGGGGGGTCTGTCCGCCGAGCTGGACGACGACACCGGCGATGGGGCCGGCCTGCTGCTCGGCGTGGACGATCTCCAGTACGTCTTCGAGCGTGAGCGGCTCGAAGTACAGGCGGTCGGAGGTGTCGTAGTCGGTCGAAACGGTCTCGGGGTTGCAGTTGACCATCACGGTCTCGTAGCCGGCCTCGGACAGCGCGAAGGAGGCGTGGACGCAGGAGTAGTCGAACTCGATGCCCTGCCCGATACGGTTCGGGCCGGAGCCCAGGATGATCACGGCGGGCTTCTCGCGCGGCGCGACCTCGCTCTCCTCGTCGTAGGAGGAGTAGAAGTACGGCGTCTTCGCCGCGAACTCCGCGGCGCAGGTGTCGACGGTCTTGTAGACCGGGCGGACGCCGAGGGCGTGGCGGACCTCGCGGACGACGTCCTCGCGCAAGCCCCGGATCTCGGCGATTTGAAGGTCGGAGAAGCCGTGGCGCTTCGCATGCGCCAGCAGGGGAGGGGTCAGCTCCGGGGCCTTGGCGATCTCGTCAGCGATCTCCTTGATCAGGAACAACTGGTCCACAAACCACGGGTCGATCTTCGTGGCCTCCAAGACCTCCTCTGGGCTGGCACCCGCGCGGATCGCCTGCATGACCGTGTTGATCCGGCCATCAGTAGGCCGCTTGGCCTCCTGAAGAAGGGCGCCACGCTCCCCCGGCTCCCCCACGAACGTGAACTGGCTGCCCTTCTTCTCCAGCGACCGCAGCGCCTTCTGCAGCGCCTCGGTGAAGTTACGGCCAATGGCCATGGCCTCGCCGACCGACTTCATCGTGGTCGTCAGCGTGGAGTCGGCGGACGGGAACTTCTCGAACGCGAAGCGCGGTGCCTTGACGACGACGTAGTCGAGCGTGGGCTCGAAGGACGCCGGGGTCTTCTCCGTGATGTCGTTCGGGATCTCATCCAGCGTGTAGCCCACCGCCAGCTTCGCTGCGATCTTCGCGATCGGGAAACCAGTCGCCTTCGACGCCAGGGCACTCGACCGGGACACGCGCGGGTTCATCTCGATGACGATGACCCGGCCATCAACAGGGTTGACCGCGAACTGAATGTTGCAGCCACCGGTGTCGACACCGACCTCACGGATGATCGCGATACCCACATCCCGCAGGATCTGGTACTCGCGGTCCGTCAGCGTCATCGCCGGGGCGACGGTGATCGAGTCACCCGTGTGCACACCCATCGGGTCGAAGTTCTCAATCGAGCACACGACCACGACATTGTCGTGCTTGTCCCGCATCAGCTCCAGCTCGTACTCCTTCCACCCCAGGATCGACTCCTCCAGGAGCACCTCGGTGGTCGGAGACAGCGCCAGACCCTGCCCCGCGATGCGGCGCAGCTCCTCCTCGTTGTGGGCGAAGCCGGAACCGGCGCCGCCCATGGTGAACGACGGACGCACAACGACCGGGTAGCCGCCGAGGGTCTCCACGCCCTTGAGGACGTCGTCCATCGAGTGGCAGATCACCGAGCGGGCCGATTCACCGTGGCCGATCTTCTTCCGGACCTCTTCCACGACGCCCTTGAACAGGTCGCGGTCCTCGCCCTTGTGGATCGCCTCCACATTCGCGCCGATCAGCTCCACGCCGTACTTCTCCAGCACACCCTGCTCATGCATGGAGATCGCCGTGTTCAAAGCCGTCTGACCACCCAACGTGGGCAGCAGCGCGTCGGGGCGTTCCTTGGCGATGATCTTCTCGACGGACTCAGGCGTGATCGGTTCGACGTAGGTAGCGTCGGCGATCTCCGGGTCGGTCATGATCGTCGCGGGGTTGGAGTTGACCAGGATGACCCGCAGGCCCTCCGCCTTCAGCACCCGGCACGCCTGGGTGCCGGAATAGTCGAACTCGGCGGCCTGGCCGATCACGATCGGGCCGGAGCCGATGACCAGGACGGACTGGATATCGGTGCGCTTAGGCACGCTCGGCCTCCATCAGGGATACAAAACGGTCGAACAGGTACGCGGCGTCGTGCGGTCCGGCAGCCGCCTCCGGGTGGTACTGGACGCTGAAAGCCGGCTGGTCGAGCAGCTGCAGGCCCTCCACCACGTTGTCGTTCAAACACACGTGGGAAACCTCAGCCCGACCGAAGGGAGTGTCGGACGGCTTGTCGAGGGGTGCGTCGACGGCGAAGCCGTGGTTGTGCGCGGTCACCTCGACCTTCCCCGTCGTACGGTCCTGCACCGGCTGATTGATCCCCCGATGCCCGTACTTCAACTTGTAGGTGCCAAAACCGAGCGCCCGGCCCAGGATCTGGTTACCGAAGCAGATACCGAACAACGGGGTCTTCCGCTCCAACACCACCCGCATAAGCGCGACGGGGTGATCCGCCGTGGCAGGGTCACCGGGGCCGTTGGAGAAGAACACACCGTCGGGGTTCACGGCGTACACGTCGTCGGCGGTGGCGGTGGCAGGCAGCACATGCACCTCAATGCCACGCTCAGCCATCCGATGGGGCGTCATGCCCTTGATACCCAGGTCAATCGCCGCAACGGTGAACCTCTTCTCACCGATCGCCGGCACGACATACGGCTCACTCGTGGCGACCTCGGCCGACAGATTCGCACCCTTCATCTGCGGCTGCGCCAGCACCCTGGCCAGCATCTCCGCATCCCCGCCGATCGCGTCACCCGAGAAGATCCCCACACGCATGGCGCCGCGCTCGCGCAGGTGACGGGTCAGAGCGCGGGTGTCGATCCCACTGATACCCACCACACCCTGCGCCGCCAGCTCCTCATCCAGCGTCCGCGTCGCCCGCCAGCTCGACGTGACACGGGCAGGATCCCGCACCACATACCCCGACACCCAGATCCTCTTCGACTCCGGGTCCTCGTCATTCACACCCGTGTTACCGACGTGCGGCGCCGTCATCACCACCACCTGCCGGTGATACGACGGATCAGTCAGCGTTTCCTGATAACCGGTCATACCGGTGTTGAAAACCGCCTCACCAAACGTCTCCCCCACCGCACCGTAAGCCCGCCCCCGGAAACTCCGCCCGTCCTCCAGAACAAGCACGGCGACGCGAGGGCCCGCCGCCCTCGCCATGCTGCCGGTCATCGATCCAGTCCGCAGGCCACGCGTGCTGCTCGCTCCGGGGTGCACTCCAGGCGGAACTGCGCCGCTGTCCTGAGGACGGCCTTCTCCACGTCGCCGCTCGATCCACCGCGGAACCGGAACCGGGCGCCCACGTGCTCGTATCCGCCCACCCGGGGGACGACCTGCCCCACCGCCGGTATCACGGCCGCGTACGGGCCCTCCTCTGGGGTCGGGGGTTCGGGCAGCTCCCACGCCGTCACGCGGCAGGGGGCCGGCACGGGTGACGGCACGAGCAGCCAGCCGCCCGTGCGCCAGTGGGCCGGCACGGGGAGGTCGGGGTGGCGGCCGAGCTGGATGTCGACGGCGGCGTGCATCAGGTCGATGCCGTGCACCTCCCGCCAGACGAACGGGATCTCCGCGCCACCGACCCGGTAGCCCGCCTCCAGGAACCGGACGGAGGGCGAGCCGTCGGCGGACGTACCGACGAAGGCCTCCAGGTGGAAGACCCACGGTTCCGGGCCGAGTGCGCTCGCGGCCCGGGCCGTGAACGCGGAGAGCGGGGTGAGGAGGTGGGGGTCGTCGACCTCGACGGAGCCGAGGGCCTCGCCTTGCGTGAAGTCCACGCAGGTGTTGACGTACCGGGAGGCCCGCCAGGGGCCGAGCTCCTCGCCGGTCCAGAGGCCGTCGATGTGGAAGATCTGGTCGCCGCAGAACTCCTGCACGAGGCGCGGTTCCGGCGGCGAGGTGCGCAGCAGCGGCAGGTCGGCCGGGGAGTCGAGGCGTACGACGCCCCGGCTGGCGGTGCCCTTGCGCGGCTTGACCACCACGGGCCAGCCGTGGCGCTCGGCGAAGGCCAGGACGGCGGCCTCGTCGGGGGCGTCCGCGAAGGCGGGGGCCGGTATTCCCGCCTCGGCGATCACCTGGTTCATGGTGAGCTTGTCGCGGAAGCGGGCCAGCGGGCCGGGGGTCTGGCCGGCGCAGCCGAGTCGTTCGCGTACGAGCGCGGCGGTGTCGAGGTCGCCTTCGTTGAGTGCCACCACCCGCTCGGGGTCGCCGAAGTGGGTGCGCAGGTCGGTCACCGCCTGCCAGACGGCGTCGAGGTCTTCGGTGGCGGGGACCACGCGGGCGGCCGCGGCGCCGACGGGCACGGAGGGGAGGGCCAGTTCCGTGGTCACGTAGGTGACCCGGTGGGTGCGGTGGTCGAGGTAGTCGTCGTACCGGGCGTGCTGGTCGCGCCAGCGGTGGATGACGACGATGTGCCGGCTCATGCCCGCTCCGTCCCGTTGGCCGCCATGTCCCGGATCCGGCCCACCGCGAAGGTCGCCGAGACCACCGCGGCACGGGCCGAGCCGAGCGCGCCCCGCGCCGCGTCGAGATCGCCGTCGGGGAGCTGGCCCACGATGTCGGTCGCGCAGTCGATCAGGTGGAGCGCGGCGCGGGCGAGCGGCTGATCACCGCTGTACTGCTCCTCGACGAGCCGGCGGACGGTGTTCAGCTGGGCGACGGGGTCCGGCAGGGAGCCCTCCGCCAGGACGGGGGAAGTGATCGTGTTCATGGTGATTCCATCCCAGGAGGCGTTCAGAGGGGTTGAGGAGGGGAGGAGCGGGACGCCTCGCCCTGCCGGGGAGACCGGCAGGGCAAGGAGGGGCGGGCGTCCGGCAGGCGGTGCGGCCTCAGCTCGTCTTGAAGCGGATGCGGTCGTTGACGGCCTCGCACTTGGCGACCGCGTCGTCGGCGTCGCGCCCGGAGGCGATGACGTACCCGGAGACGCAGTCGGCGACGGTGAGCAGCGGGGGCACGGTCTCGCCGACGTCCTTGCCGATCACCGCGGCCACCTCGGTGTCCATGAACTCGTCCAGGTAGGGCAGGAAGACGTACAGCTTCTCGCCCTTGGGGACGCGCCGGATCTCGTCGGCCGCGTCGTCGTCGACCTCGATCGCGTCGATGGTGCCCGGTTCGGGGGTGAAGAACCGGACCGCCGCCCCGCCCAGCGGCTCGGGCGAGGTCTGCGGCAGCTCGTCGATGCCGAGGGGGACGGTGAGGAACATCCGGTTGAGGTTGAGTCCGAAGGCGCGGCGTACGAGCTCGGGCGCGCCGCTGCCGGCCAGCCGGGCGTGCGATTCGAGGACGCGCGGGCCCTTCTCGGTGAGGACGAACTCGCTGTGCGAGGGGCCTTCGGTGAGGCCGACGGCGTCCAGCAGCTTCGGGGTCAGCTCGCGGAGTTCGGCGAGCCAGGGAAGGGCGTAGCGGCTGGGGGTGGAGACCTCCCACTCGACGTACCGGTCGTTCATGCGGTACTCGGAGTAGCCGATGGTGAGGTGCCGGCCCTCGTACGAGAAGGAGTCCACGCTGACGACGGGGCCGTCCAGGTACTCCTCGGCGATGATCTTCGAGATGCCCGCCTCGCGCAGTGCCTCCCAGGCCTTCTGGGCGTCCTCGGGTCCGTCGACGGGGTGGATGTGGAGACTGGCCACGCCGTCCACCGGCTTGACGATGATCCGCTCACCGACCTCGGCTCGGAAGGCCGCGATCTCGTCGGCGCTGTTCACCATGCGGTAGCGCACGGGGCTGAGTCCGTGCCGGTCCAGCAGCTCCCGGGTGAGCGCCTTGTCCTTGAGGGCGCGGGCGGTGGCCTCGGTGACGCCGGGCAGGCCGAGGGAGTCCACGACGAAGCCGGTGGACTCGGCCGCCGGTTCGGTGGTGGTGAGGACGCGGTCGAAGGGGCGCTCGTCGTGCAGCGGCTTCAGTACGTCGAGGATGGCCTGCCCATCGTCGAGAGGGGCGTGCACGATGCGCTCGCAGTGCTGGGCCACGGCCACGTCATAGGCGCCCTCCTCGTGGACGAGGACGACGTCGATGCCGAGTTCCTTGGCACCCGCGACCGGTGCCGGCCGACCGCCGATGACTGCCACGCGGTACTTGCCCATGGGATTCCCTTCGGGGGTGATGTGTGGTGGGTGAGGAGGTGGGGGGTGCTGCGCTGTGGCAGTCCGTCAGGCCGCGTAGCAGCGGCGCAGCCAGCGGGCGTTGGTGTGGGGGTGCGGCGTGAACGCCTTGCGGCGGTGCAGGACCCGGTGGTTGTCGAAGATCATGAAGTCGCCGGTTTCCAGCACCAGGTCGGCCGACGGTACGGTCTTGAGGGCCGAGGACCATCGCTCCAGCGCCTCCTGGGCGGCGGGCGTGACGCCGGTCGTCGTCCCCCGGTCGTACCGCGCGCGGTGGCGGCCGTCCGGGGCGGTTTCCAGGACCGCGGCCTTCGTCAGTGGGCCGATGGCCTCTCCGTCGTTGGAGTCGGGTGCGCCGACTTCGAACTCCGGGGCCATGAGGCCGGCCCTGGTCTCTTCGTCGAGCCGTACGACGACGTCGTCGAGCGCCGCGATCTCGGTGGGTACCCGCTCCTCGTTGCGGATGGCGAAGAAGGTCAGGTACGACGGCGTGTACAGGCGGGGGTCGGAACCGGGCGGTCCGAACGGCTGGTGCGGGTTGTCGGTGTGCCAGAAGAACTCCGAGTCGGCGCCCCAGGAGCTGGTGGTTCCGGAGGCCGCCGGGTTGGGCACGACGTTGCGGATGAGCCGGCCGTCGTTCTCGTAGCTGACGGCGAACGGGGTGCACCCGAGGATCCGTATCAGCCCGAGGTGGATCGCGTTGGTCACGGCGAGTTGGGCCTCGTCCGCGAATCCGCTGACCGGCGTGGCCGGGAATTCCTGTGCGGGAAGGTTGGACAGGAGCAACGCGTGGGAGCCCGCCGCCGTGAACACCTGGATTCCCTGGAGGATGTCGCCGGGCAGATGGCGCCGCAGTGCGTACGCGCCGATGCCGCCGAGGATCGCGTCGTCGAGGTCGGAATCCAGGCTGGTCTCCGACACCCGCGCGGAGATCTCCTTGGTCACCAGGTCCCGGGCACTGTCCTCGAGACGGTACCGGGCGAACTGGAGCAGGCTGGTCATCGTTGTCTCCGTTCAGTCGGTTGCACGCCTTTGTGCGCCACTCAGCGAGCCGGTGACGGGGTCGGCGGGTTCCAGTACGTGTCCGCGCGCCGTTCCCAGCGGCGGGCGAGGGGGTCGTTGACGAGGCGGCTCAGCAGGCCGAAGGGCGTCACGACGAGGTAGTAGACGAGGAGGAGCAGGAAGTTGCGCATGAACGTTCCGTTTCTGTCGGCGGTCGGCGGTCGGCAGTCGGCGCGGGCTTGGGCGCAGGCGCCCGGACCCGGGCGCGGGACCCGGGCGCGGGCTCGGGCTTGACCTCGGGCCCGGCGGGGCCGCCTAGTCCAGGGGGATTTCCTCGCGCCAGTCGGACGTCTCCGTCCAGGCGGGCTGTTCGTCCTTCTCCAGCAGGAAGTTCCCGAGCGCCAGCATGTCGATGTTGGTGCGCATGAAGCAGGTGTAGGCCTCGTGGGGCGAGTTCACGATGGGCTCGCCGCGCACGTTGAAGGAGGTGTTGACCAGGACCGGGCAGCCCGTCAGGGCCTTGAAGGCGGTCAGCAGCCGGTGGTAGGGCGGGTTGCTGTGCTCCGTCACCGTCTGCACCCGGGCCGAGTAGTCGACGTGGGTGACGGCGGGGATGGTGGAGCGCTGTACCTTCAGCAGGTCCAGCCCGGAGGCGCCCTGGTCCTGGGCCTCCAGCCGCTGGGCGGCGGCGACCTGGGAGACGACCAGCATGTACGGGCTCTCCTGCGGCAGGTCGAAGTAGTCCTTGGCGTCCTCGGCCAGCACGGCCGGCGCGAAGGGGCGGAACGACTCCCGGAACTTGATCTTCAGGTTCATCGCCGACTGCATGTCCGGGTTGCGTGGATCGCCGATGATGGACCGGGCGCCGAGCGCCCTCGGGCCGAACTCCATGCGGCCCTGGAACCAGCCGACGATCTTGCCCTGGGCCAGCCCGTCCGCGACCTGCTCGGCCAGGGTGGCGCTGTCCAGTCGCCGGTGCGGGATGGTGCGGGACTCCAGGTACGCGGCGATCTCGTCGTCGTCGTACGCGGGGCCGAGCAGGGAGCCGCTCATCGCGTCGCGGCCGGTGCGGGGGTGGTCGCGCCGCACGCCGCGTTCCATGGCGACGGCCTGGGCCGCGCCGAGGGCGCCTCCGGCGTCGCCGGCGGCGGGCTGGATCCACACCTCGTCGAAGATCCCGGCGTCGATCACCTTGCCGTTGGCCACGCAGTTGAGCGCGACGCCGCCGGCCATGCACAGCCGGGACTCGCCGGTGCGCTCGCGGGCCGTCTTGGCGAGCCGGAGCACGGCCTTCTCGGTCACCGCCTGCACCGAGGCCGCCAGGTCGAACTCCCGCTCGGTAAGCGGGCTTTCGGGGGCGCGCCGGGGGCCGCCGAAGAGCTTCTCGAAGCCGCGCCCGGTCATCACCTGGCCGCGCAGGTACTCGAAGTAGCGCATGTCCAGGCGGAAGGACCCGTCCGGCTTGAGGTCGATGAGCTGGTCCTCGATGAGGTGCGCGTAGCGGGGCTTGCCGTAGGGCGCCAGGCCCATGAGCTTGTACTCGCCGGAGTCGACCTTGAAGCCGCAGAAGTAGGTGAACGCCGAGTACAGCAGGCCGAGCGAGTGCGGGAACCGCAGCTCCGCCACGGGCCGCAGTTCGGTGCCCCGGCCGTGCCACATGGTGGTCGTGGCCCACTCGCCGACGCCGTCGATGCACAGCACGGCCGCGGACTCGTAGGGGCTCGGGAAGAAGGCGGACACCGCGTGCGACTCGTGGTGGCGGCGGACGGAGACCTCCGGTACCCGGCCCCTGCGCAGCGCCGCGAGCTCGGCGCGCACGGTGTCGTCGGTGCGCAGCTTGCCGCCGCGGCCGAGCCAGGCGGGCAGGGTGTCGCGGAAGGAGGCGAAGCCGGTGGGGGCGGCGCCCGCGAAGGTCGCCATCACGCGCCGGAACTTCAGCCGGGGGTCCTCGTAGTAGGCGACGGCGGAGACGTCGTCCAGGCTCACGCCCTGCTCGTCGAGGCAGTACTCGACCGCACGCGACGGGAACGAGGAGTCGTGCCGACGCCTGGTGAAACGTTCCTCTTGGGCCGCGGCGACGGGCACGCCGTCGGCGATCAGCGCGGCCGCGCTGTCGTGGTAGAAGGCTGAGACTCCGAGAATCAGGTCAGACACCGCTGCATTCCTCCGCCTGGGGGTCGATGGCCACGCCGCGCGTGGCCGGGTGCGTAGTCGCATGGCCGGGTGCGTAGTTACGTCGCCGCATCGCGGGCCTCACCGGCGCCGGCCGGTGAGCCGGCTGCGGCGGGCGGCCAGCCGCGCGCCCATGCCGCTCGGCGGGTTCAACGAGCGGTAGCCCACGCGCACGCGCTCCCACACGTCCGCCCTGCCGCCGGGGCCGGGCGTGTCGGGCAGCGAGGCCAGCAGGGTGTCCACGGCGTCGGCCGCCCAGGCGGAATGCCCGGTGGCGACGTTGTCGATGGTGTTGTGGATGTCCACGAAGCGGGTGCTGAATCCGTACGCCTTCAGCGCCAGCCGCGCCCTGCGGTACGTGCCGCCCACGCCCGACAGCTCCATGGCCAGGTTGAGCCCCAGGACCTCCGGCAGGAAGGTCCGCGGGAAGCGGCCCACGCACAGCCAGTACACCGGCAGTTCCAGGGACTCCTCGCGGAAGCCGGACCACCGCGCGAACGCGGCCGAGGCCGTCGGCGGCAGTTCCACGCCCATCTCCTGGAGCACGTCGCGGTAGATGAGGGGGTGGTTGAGGTGCGGCTCGCCGTTGCCGAGCTCGTCCCAGTACGTCTCGAAGAGGGAGTGCCCGATCGCGGACGACGCCTGCTCGTAGTCGGTGAACCCCTGGAGCCAGCTGCCGTCGATCAGGGTCAGCGGCGCCGTCTGCACGGTGTCGTCGACGACGGCCTCCCGGGACGGCAGGGGGACCTCCGCGTTCTCCTCGAACTCGGCTCCGTGCCGGTCGTGCTGGGCCTGCAGCCAGGGCCGCAGCCCTTCATGTCCCCATCGCTCGGGGAGCGGCATGTTCGTCCGGTCCATGCCGTGCCGGGAGCGCGCGAGCCAGCCGGCCACGTACTCCATGGCCCAGGAGCGCAGCGCCGGGGTGTCGGTGCGGTTCATCAGGAGGTGGTACGCCTCGCGCAGGCCCGAGGGCGTACGGCCAGGGGAGCGCGACCCCGCCCGCAGCGCGCCGGCGACGGCTGCCAGGGGGTCCTTCGTGCCCGCGGTGGCCGCCCGGGCCGGGGAGCCCGCCGACGCGGCCACGGTGTCCGCGTCCTTCGCGCCCTCCGCGTCCTGCGCGTCCTGCGCGGACGGCTCGGCGGGGAGGGAGTCGATCCAGCGGCGCAGGACGACCAGGTCCTCCGGCGAGAAGACCCGGAACATCGGCCCCCGCTCGCCCACCAGCCCCCGGACCAGGGAACTGGCGTGTGAACGACCGGGTTTGACCAGCTTGCTGCGCGCCAGCACGTCGAGCAGCGGCCCCGGGTCGGTCCGGCACTCCGCCAGCCAGGTGGCCAGCGACTTGCCCTCCAGCAGGAACTGGTGGTGGTAGACGGCGCCTTCCCGGGACCGCAGGCGCATCAGCTCCGCCATGTCGAACGCGGGGTCCCCGGCCGCCACCAGCTCCGCGTGCAGCGCCTCGGACCACTCGCGCAGGGCCGCCAGCGCCCAGTGGAAGCCCGCGCGCACCGCCTCGGCGGCCCGCTCGCCCTCCTCCGCCAGCAGCTCGTCCACCGCGGTGCGGCACTGCTCGGCGGGCGAGGGGCCCTCGGGGTCGCGCCGGTGCGACGGATCGATGGTGTCCCAGTCCGCCTCCGCCGGCAGCGCCGCCCGGACCATCTCCAGGGCGGGCAGCAGCCCGACGGCGCGCAGGCACAGGTCGGCTCCGAGGATCTCTCCCCGGAAGTCGTCCGGCCGTCTGCTCATCGCCAGCAGCAGCGCCGGAAGGCGGAACGCGCCGTCCGTGATGCGCTGGTCGCCGGTGAGCCGCACGGCCGGGGCCGCGTTTTCCGCGAGCCGCAGCCTGCGCAGCAGCTCGAGGTAGGCGCTGCCCCGGGAGGCCGCCGGGTGGCCGGCGCCGACGTCGGCGGCGTACAGGGCGAGGATCCTCAGGACGAGGGGGGCGTCGGCGTTCCCGGGGGCGCTCAGCCACTGGAGCCATGCGCCGGACATGAGGGACAGCGGGGCGCAGCTGAGGACGGCGCGGCGGACGAGCACCTGACGGTGTCCTTCGGGGCGGCCGCCCGGCTGGGCCTGCGCGTTGCCCTCCTCGCCTTCGGCGCCGAGCAGCGCCCGGAACCGCCCGCGCTCGCCGGACGCCCAGTCGGCGGCCCGGCGGACCAGCTCATCGAGCGGGCCGTCGCCCGCGGCCGGTGCGGGGTGGTGGTGCAGTACGTTGCGGATCTCCTCGACGAACCTGCCTTCGGGGAGGGACGCCTCCGGGTCCGCCGCGTACGCGTACACGGTGCGTGCGGAGCCACCGTCCTGCGGCAGCCCGTGCGGGCCGTCCGTCCGGTGCTGTGCGGACAGCGTCGCCGTTGCAGCTGCCTCTGGGCCTTGCATCGTTCCCCTCTCTTTCCCGCGTGGTCGACAACCGGGCTGTGCGGTGCCGTCCGGTCAGAACATGGGGTAGATGGAGGCGTCGTTCTTCGTCTTCTGCTTGCGCCTGAACAGCTTCGCGATGACTTTTCGCACGAACGACATGGCTGAATGCCCTCTCTTCTGATGCGTGGACTCGGGCGTGGGCCCGGGCTTGCTCGGGCTGGTGCGTGGGGCGCTAGGAGAGGCCGAGGGAGTCGGCGAGGAGGCGGGAGACGATCTCCGTGCCGTGGTCGGTGAAGTGCGCGCGGTCCACGTACAGCCAGTCGTTCACCGTCACCGCCTCGGCGAGGACCGGGCTCATGTCGAGGAAGCGGACCTTCTGCGCTTCGCAGGCGACGCGGAGCGCCTCGGCGTACCTGCGGCCCGTCTCGATCGTGGCGATGTCGCCGTACAGCTCCCAGAAGTTGGAGACCTCGTCGAGCTCGCCGAAGACCGCCTTCTCCTCGGGCGATCCGGACTCCCGCACCCAGGTCGCGAGCGGCTGCAGGACGTAGGTGATCCGGGCGCCGGTCGGCGCCGCGAGCAGCTGCAGGGCGGCGAGGTGGCGGGTCGTCAGGTCGACGGCGTACTCGATCCGGTCGGCGAGCGGGGGCACCTTGTGGTTCTCGGTCCCGGCCGCGCCGCCGGGGCGCCGGCCGAAGCCGCGCTTCTGCTTGCGGTGCCTGGCGCGCAGCTCCTCCATCTGGTCGAAGTACTCACCGCAGTTGAAGAAGGCGCCGTGGTTCCCGCGCTGCGTGTCCGGCAGCCTGCTGAGCGCCAGGTCGTTCAGGCCGGAGAAGACGACGATCTCCTCCACCTCGGGCAGCAGCTCCCGGTGCATCAGGAACAGCAGCAGTTCCTGCATCGAGTTGTGGCTGCGGCCGGCGAAATTGAGCCACGGCACCGAGGGCGCGTACCGGGACCAGAGACGTGACGCCATCGTGGCGGCGTCGCTGGTCGCTCCGATGCCGAACGGGGTGGAACTGCCGGCCAGCAGCCGGACGGGGCCTTTCGGCGCGTTCTCCACCGAGCCCTGCCCGGTGGCGCCGTGGGAGATCCTGAATCCCAGTCGATCGGTGTTCACCGTCGCGGAACGGTATCCCGCCCGATGGAAATACATCAGGTACGGCAGGTACCGGGTTTCCGCGCGGTCGTCGAAATCGTCGTACCGCAGCATCTGCGGGGTGAGGCGTTCACGCTGGGAATTCACGGGTAGGACGCTCCTCAAATTCCGTGCTCGTTCTTCCGATGGATCAGCGGGCCGCGGTGGAGTCGGTGCTGGGCCGCCTGCGCGAGTGGGCGCACCACGAGGTGGTCGATGTTCACGTGCTGCGGCAGGCCGACGGCCAGCGCCACGCACTCGGCGACGTCGTCCGCGGTCAGGGGGTGGTCGACGCCTTCGTACAGGGCGGCGGCCTTGGCGGCGTCGCCGCGCAGGCGGTTGAGGGCGAACTCGTCGGTCTTCACCATTCCGGGAGCCACCTCGATGACCCGGACCGGCTCACCGCACAGCTCCAGCCGCAGGGTCTCGCTGAGCGCGTGCTCGGCGTGCTTGGCCGCGCTGTACCCGCCGCCGCCCTCGTAGGTGGTGAAGGCCGCGGTGGAGGTGATGGTCACGACGGTGCCTCCGGCGCCTTGCCGCAGCAGCGGCAGCAGTGCCTGGGTGACCCGCAGGGTGCCGAGGACGTTGACGGAGAACATCCGCTCCCAGTCGTCCACCGACGCGGTCGCCACGCTCTCCGCGCCCAGGGCGCCTCCGGCGTTGTTGACCAGGACGTCGCAGGCCTCCAGCCCGTCGGCGAGCCGCCGTACGGCGCCGGCGTCCGTGATGTCCACGGGAAGAGCCCGGGCGCCGGTCTCCCGCGCCACCTCGCGCAGCCGGTCGGCACGCCGGGCGACGGCCACCACGTCGTAGCCGTCCTTCGCGAGGCGGCGTACGGTCGCCGCGCCGATCCCGCTGCTCGCCCCGGTCACCACCGCTGTACCGGCCACGGGACACCACCACCTCTCCGCTCTTTTCCGCGCTCCACGTTTCCGCATGTCGCCTTTCGCGTTCCATGCGAAAGGCGCAGGGGCGCTCCTCCGGTTTTTTCGGCTTTTCCGGTGGAGCCGATTCCTCTTTTCGCTTCCGGCGCCGGGATTCCGCTGGGGCGTGCGCCGTTTCCGTACAACGAGAGTTTTGCCTGTTCTCGACTCCGACTGAACCGAGCCTTGAGGTCGGGAACGCGCAACGCGGGTTCTCGAAGGGGGGACATATGCGGCAAAGACCGGCAGCATCAGCATTTGTGGGGGCAGTCATCGGGCGGGGTGGCCCTGTACCGCGCTGACGAACCGGCCGTGCCGGTTCTCCGGAGGCACGGCCGAAAGGCCCCTGTCACCGCCTCCTTTGCGGCACTGGGTGCTTTCGGCCGGTTGGCGAGGGTAGACGAGCTCGCATGACGTACGGACCCGGGAGGAGCGCCCAGCAGGTCCTGGCCGCTCTTCCCGGGGCGTGGGCGTGACGGAAGCGGACCACCCTGAGAGGGAGTTTTCTGATGGCACGGACAGTCGTGCAGGGGAGGACTGAGGAAGAGCGAGAGCCACCGGGACGAGCGGCGTCGGACCGGCCGCTGCTGTCGCCCGTGATGCGGGTCATGGCCATGCTCGTGGCCTTCGTGGGGATGGTGGCGTTCGCGGTCCTGCTCGCACGCCTCACGTTGGAGCCCTCGGCAGCCTCCGAGTCGTTGACCCACAGCAACCTGCGTCCGGGTGACTCCATCCGCGCCTATCTCGGGCAGCCGGACCTGCGGGACACCGTCAAGCAGATCGGCGGGAACGTGGTGCTGGGCGTGCCGTTCGGTCTGCTCCTGCCGGTCCTGGTTCCCCGCGCCCGAGGGCTCGTACGCGTCGCGGTGGTCACCGCCCTGGTGATGCTGCTGGTCGAGCTGGTCCAGGGCGCCCTCATCACCGGGCGTGCCTTCGACATCGACGACGTCCTGCTCAACACCACGGGCGCGCTGCTCGGCTACCTGGTACTGGGTCGCCGGCTGGGGCGTGCCGTGCACCCTCGGCGCCGTCACTGGTGGCACCGCTTCACCAAGCGGAGCACGAGCGCCGTCTGACGCGTCAGGCGCGTACGGGTGCCCGCCTCGCCCCCCACGGAAAAGCCCCGCTGGTCGTGGAAC
The DNA here is from genome assembly GCF_040611175.1 of Streptomyces sp. NPDC003036. Taxonomy (NCBI): domain Bacteria; kingdom Bacillati; phylum Actinomycetota; class Actinomycetes; order Kitasatosporales; family Streptomycetaceae; genus Streptomyces; species Streptomyces sp. NPDC003036. Next base: position 57,994 of record NZ_JBEXNO010000020.1, read on the forward strand.
CAGCGGGGCTTTCCTCCGGGAGGTCCGCCGCACGGCGGACCTCCGGCCGTCACAGCGGACGGACGGGTCCCGGTGCGAACAGGGTCAGGCCTCCCCCGGTCTCCTCACTCCTCAGCTCCGGCGAGGACCTCCGGAGCCGCTCCGCGAGCGGGTCGCGCACCAGCACCCGGTCCGGGAAGTGGGACGGGCTCTCCCCGTCGTACAGCACGGCCGAGTCCCAGTCCTCGGGGTCGCTCTCGCCGTCCCGGTCGACGATCACGGCGCGGCTCGGCACCGGAAGTGCCGTCGCCGCCCGGCCTCGTCGGCCGCTTACCCACGGTGGGCCCCGGCGCCGCCGCATGCAGGCGGCGTCAGCCCCTGACGCGCTTCTCGCCGTCCCGGGCCTTGTCCGCCATGTCCTTCCAGAAGGCGGCCGTCAGGCCGGCCTCCGTCTGCTCCTTGGCCCAGTCGCCCTGCCGGGCCTCGGCCGGTGCGGCGATCTTCTGCCAGAGGCCGTCCGCGCTCTCCTTGGAGAGCCGGGCGATGTTCTGCCAGTTCTCCGCCTGCGCCCTGGCCGCCTCCTGCTCGGCCAGCCACGCCTTGCGCGCCCCGTCGGCGTGCTCGGCCACCGCCTGCCACGCCCGCTCGGCCTCGGCACGCGCCCGAGCCGCGTCCGCCGAGGACTTCAGCGTCTCCTCGGCAGCCACCGCCTTGGCGATCAGCAGCGACAGCACGTGGTGGCGCCGCACCTCGGCGTCCGCCAGCCGCAGCCGGTACGCCTCCACGTCCAGGGCCGCACCCGTCGCCCAGCCGTACCCGAAGAACTCCGCGACGTCCGCGTCCGTGGAGCCGGTCCGCAGCGCCCACTGCGCCGCCACCCGCACCTGCTCCCCCGGATCGCCCTCCGCGAGCGTCCGCACGAAGGCACGGTCCCGCTCGGCGACCTCCACCCGGCGCTGCGCGTCGGCCTCCCGGAGCGTGCGGTCGCGCTGCTGCGCCTCGGCGTAACCCGTCTTCACGAACGCGGCCCGATCGGCATCGCTGCCCTTCAGCGCCCGCTCCGCGGCCTGCCGCACCTCCGGCGAGAAGGCGGCCGGATGGGTGCTCACCACCCGCTCGCAGAACGCCCGGTTGCGCGACCGCGCGTCCCGCAGGCGCTGCTTGGCCGCGTCGTAGCCGCCCCCGGGGGCCAGCCACTCCGCGATCGCCGCGTCACCGCGCGTACTGCGCAGCGCGTTCCACGCCGACGTACGGATCTCCGCGGGCAGCCCCGACTTGGCCAGCCTCAGCACCCGCGCCCGCGCCTCCTCCGCCGCGACGGCGACCACGGGCGACGACCCACCGGCCGGTTCCCCGGCCCCGGCCACGGCCGCCGCCTCGGCCGCCGCGGTGTGCGCCGGCACCGGAGCCGCTCCCATGGACAGGCCGCCACCGGCCAGTACGGCCACGGCCACCCCGGGTGCGGCCCATCGTCGGCGTCTCGTACCGCGACCGCGCGTGCCGCGGCCGCTCGTACCGCGGCCTGCGGAATCCGATTCCACTTCTGCTCTCCTCATCGGTTCCGGTGCCACGTCAGGGCGCCAGCGGAGCGGAGACGCGCCAGCCCGCGATGCGGACCTTCTTGGCCTCTCCTTCGACGCCACCGGGCAGGGGGAACGTGAAGGTGGAGCGGGCGTAGACGTCCTTCGTCGTGGGCGCGAGCCAGTTCACGCCGGTTCCCGCGGGCTGCGTGAAGGACACACCGCGCAGCTTGGTGGGCATCAGGGGAGCCGGGCGGACGCACCACGTGGCGCTCTTACGGAACGCGGTGCTCCGGTCGTCGGCGGCGATCTCCACCCGGAGGCCATCCTTCTCGGCCTTGCCGCTCCTGAGGTAGTAGCCGCGCTTGCGCGCGGACTCGAAGGAGTAGCAGCCGGGCTGGCTCGCGAGGGACGGCACGACGACCCAGGTGGCGTCCTCGCGGTCGGCCAGGGGGCTGGTCGACTTGAGCGTGTCGTTGAGGAGCACCTTTCCGCCGTCCGCGCTGGACTGGCGGGCGTATTCGCCCTCTCCCATCGCCGTCAGGGACTGGCGCTTGAGCCGATACTGGGTGTCCGCCTTCAGGAAGTGGGCGACGTCCTCGTCGCTGCCGGCCAGCGCCCTCTTGGCCGCGGCGGCCAGGTGGGGGTTGACCCCGCCGTTCTCCGCGGCGGCCTGGATCTGCAGGGCGAGCTTGCGGTTCGCCTCCGCCAGCTTCTTGCGCCGGTTCTCGTCGTCCCGCTTGTACGCGGCGTCGGCGCCGGAGTGGAGGTACGCCTTCCAGGCGGCCGGGTCGGAGCTGAGGGTGGCGCGCTGCGCCTCGGCGTAGAGCTCGCTGTCCCGCAGGTCGGCGGGGGCGAGGCGCAGGAGCTCGCGGATGTAGTTGTCGTCGCTCAGGACGAGCATGGCCTCGGAGGGCGTGATGCGGAACAGGGCCGCGACGTTCTTGCGGGCGGCCAGCTCCTTGCGGCGCTCGGCCTCCTTGCGGTCCTGCTCGGCCAGGTCCTCCAGTTCCTTGGCCACGTCCCGCTTGTGGGCCTCGCGGGCGCCGTTGACGATGAACTCGCGCCAGTCGGCCGGCTCACCGAGCAGCGCCTTGAGGGCGGCGGCCCGCACCTCGGGGCCGGACGCGTCGTGCTTGGCCACGGCCCGGATGAAGTTGTCGTCGCTCAGCGCCAACAGCTCGGGGGTGCCGGCGATGCCGATGGCGGCCAGGACCTGGGACTTGGCCAGCCGGGCCGCCCGCTCCTCTTCGGCCTTGTCGCGCTCGCGCTGCTGGTCGAGCTTGTACGCCTCGTGGACGCCGGACACGATGAACCGCACGTGGTCCTCGGCGGCCGTGCCGGCCATCGCCTGCTCGGCGGCGGTGCGTACGGCCTCCAGCTTCTCGCCCGCGTCGCGGGCCTTCTGCCACAGGGCGTGGATGAAGTCGTAGTCGCTGAGCAGGAGTACCTCGGCGGTCGGGTCGAGACGGACCACGGCCGCCGCCTCGACGCGCTGGGTGTCGGTCGTCCCGATGCCCGCGGCGCGGGCGACGGCGTCCGACGCCCCGGCCTCGGGGGCGCTGTCGGCGATCGCGCCGGGCGCGACGGCGCCGGTGACGGCCGCGAGAGCGGTGGCGGTCACGAGACCGCGTGTCATGATCCGCCGCATTCGCGCGGAACCGGTGTGCTTGGTGTTCATGGTGGTGCGCAGACTCCTCTGCCGCCGCGTAACGGCGGCTCGACATGAGCAGGTGGGGGCGGCGCGGCCCGCCGTTCCGCGGACGCGCGACAGCGCGCCACACGGAGCGGGCGTGCGGGGGTGGAAAACGGCGAGCCCGAATGCGAAGGCGTCAGGCTGCCTGAAGAGGAGTGGAAAGGGTGAGTCGGAGGGACCGCCGAGAGGAACGCCGAACGGTCACGCCGTCACAGCCGCAAAGCTCACAGAGACAGCACGGCAGCACAGATGTCCGCCATGAAGATGGAATGCCCGGGCATACGGCTCACGATTTCCCCCGCTTCACACATGAAATACCCGGGGCACCCGGTCCGCCGGGGCGTCTCCGCCCCGTTGGTCCCCTCCGGCGCGCCGCCCGGTCCTGCTGGTCTAACTGGTCGTCAGGACACTAACGCACGTTCACCGAGGCGTGCAACGAGCTCCTGACGCGGCGGCACGTGGGACATCGCACGTCACGGACCAGCGGCTTCCTCATCGAGCAAGGCGTCAGAGGAGCGCGGGCGACCGGTCACGACGAGGTTGCCGTCCGGGCTGCGCCGCGCCAGGCCGCCGGTGCGGAAGTAGCCGTCGGCGGTGAAGGAGCGTGCGGTGTCGTCGGGCGCCCGGTAGTAGCCCCGCACGGTGTACGGGCCGCGGGCGAGGAGCTCGCCGCACTCGCCGTCGGGCACGTCGTTGCCGTCGACGTCGACGATGCGGATCTCGTCGTCGGGCGAGAGCGGGCGTCCCTGTGTGGTCAGCACGGTCTCGTCCGGATCGGCGGGCCGGGTGAGGGTGAGCAGTCCCTCGGCCATGCCGAAGACCTGCTGCAGGCGGCAGCCCCATGCGGGGCCTATCCGTTCCGCGGTCGCCCGGGGCAAGGGAGCGCCGCCGACCTGGACGAGGCGCAGGCTGCTCACATCGGCCCGGACCGTGGCATGCACGTCGAGCCACCGCTCGACGGCGTCGGGCTCCACCGAGGTGAGGGTGACCCGCTCCCGTTCGATGGCCGCGAGGCACTCGGCGGGTTCCGGGTGCTCGACCAGGACGACGGTGCCGCCGACGGAGAGGGTACCGAGGATGCCGGGGCAGCCGAAGGCGAAGTTGTACGCGGCGGGCAGCGCGGCGAGGTACACGTCGCTCTCGGTGAGCGAGACCAGCGCGGCGGCGGCCCGCGCCTGGTAGGCGTAGTCGTTGTGGGTGCGTGGAACGAGTCGGGCCGCCTCGGCAGTCCCGCCGGAGAGCAGGAGGAACGCGACCTGGCCTGCGCTCTGCGCGAGCGCCGGCCCGGGCGGCGCCTCGACGGAGCCCAGCGGGAAGTAGTGGCAGCCCGACGGGTCGGTCGCGAGGCCGCCGTACGGGGACGGTCCGCCCGGCGCGTCCAGGGTGAACACGCGCCGCAGGAACGGCCCTTCGGCCGCGATGTCCGCGGCCATCGCCGTGTGGTCGAAGCCCTGGTACGTCGAGGGGCCGACGTAGCCGACGGCCTCGGCGACGCGCACGAGGCGGGACACCTCGGGCGCGCGGTGGGAGACCGGGCACAACACGGGGACGGCGCCGACGCGCATCAGCGCGAACACGGTGATGACGAACTCGGGAACGTTCGGGAGCTGGACGACGACCCGTTGCCGGGGGCGGAGTCCGCGCAGCCGGAATCCGGCGGCCATCCGGTCGACGCGCCGGTGCAGGTTCGCGTACGTGATCCGGTCGCCGTCCTGTACGAGCGCGGTCCGGGGTCCGTACTGCAGGGCCCAGCCGCGCAGCAGACTGTCGAGTGTGTCGCCGCGCCAGTGCCCGGCCCACCAGTAGCGGTCGACGAACTCCTCGGGCCAGGGCGTGCAGCCGTCGAGCAGGGATCTCATTCGCGCCATCCAATCCGCCGACGACCCTGCGGGCAATGTGCTGTCCCGACCATGGGCGGTGGGTTCCCTCGGCGGAAAGTCCAAGGGGCGGCCCCTCAGCGGACGGTGATCTCGTAGCGGAAGAACGCCGGCTCGTCGCCCGGCTGTTCCGTCGCGCCCGCCGTGGGGACGGGTGAGGCGGTGGCCGTCGTCCGGGCGGCGCTGCCGCACCGCGCCATCGGGCAGTGCAGCAGCGTCACCGTCGTCGTGCCCTTGCCACGGGCGGTGAAGTCGAAGTACGCCGTGCCGTCCCCGCCGCCGGCGATGCCCTTCTCGGTGCCCTCGATGTCCTCGTGGGTGCCCTGGTAGTCGAGGACGCCGGCGTCCGGCTTCGGGTCGGCCAGGTACCAGTGCTCGCCGATGTAGGGCCGGGCCGGGACCTCGAGGGTGAACTCGTCGCCGACCGCCACGGTGATGCGGCGCTCACCGGTGTCGTACGCGGTGGGGCCGAAGAAGCCGGTGACGGCGAGGACGAGGACGCAGGCGAGGGCGGCGCAGGCGGCGACGAGCAGGGAACGGGCCGTCCTGGAGAGCGGTGTCTTGGAGAGCGGCGTCTTGGAGAGCGGTATCGCACGTTTGATCATGTCGGGCCGGGAATCTAGCACTGCCCAGGAGGTCGTCACCAGCGGCCCGCCTTCCACGAGGGCGACGAGGGCGCGGGCCCACCCGCGTTCAGGACCGGTGCCGCCCGAAGCTGATGTAGGCGAAGCCCTCGCCCGCGCGTGGCGCCCGGGTCCAGGACCGGGTGGTGAAGGTGTGGATCCTGCCCTGGGTCAGCGCGAAGCGGGGCAGCGAGAGACCCAGTTCGGTGTGCAGGGCCTCCAGCACCCGCAGTTCGTTGTCCCGCTCGGTGTCCTCCGGCCGGAACAGCCGTGCGGGGTCCAGGGCCTCGGGTATCGCGCCGGAGCGCTGGATCTCCGTGCCCCGCACGGTGAAGGCGTAGAGCTCCTCGCCGTGTTCGGCCACCGACAGATGGAACGCGGCCGGGTGGTCACCCGGGGACGAGCGCCTCGGGTCGGACCACACCACCACCGCACGGCCCGACGAGGAGGCCGCCGCCGCGGGCGACAGGAACAGGTCGCTCAGGTAGTGGTGGGAGTAGCCGTCGAAGGCGAAGGCCCACCCTTCACCCGTGCCGCCCGTGCCACCCGTGCGGCCGACGGCGACGACGGCCCGGTCCTCCCAGAGCTCCACGCCCTCCCGCTCGTGGGGCCGGGGCGCCCGCACGGAAGCCCTCTTCGGATCCACGGGCGCGCTCAGTTCCGCGCCTTCCTCGCCGATCAGGGCCGGCAGGCGGGCGGGGTCGATCCCCTCGACCCAGACACAGCGGTAGCCGTCGGTCGGTTGCCGGTTCGCGGCCGGCTCCCTCAGCCAGGTGAGGCCCGGCGGGTCGTGTGCGGGCGCTGGTTCGGGAGCGGGTCCCGTCTCTCCGGCCCGCGGTGTCGCGAGGATCTCCCGCCCGCGCTCCGGAGTGATCAGCGGCCCGAGGACGGGATCGGCGAGCACGCCGAGCGGGGCGATCAGCAAGGGCCCCGGCGGCTCCCACAGCGGGAGCGCGTCCCGCAGCACCCGCCACGCGGCGTCGGACGCCCCCCAGCGGGCCGACTCCCGGGCTTCGGCGACGGCCCGGCCCCACGGCCCGGGAGGGGCGTAGCGATGGGTGCCGTCCCGCACCGCGCTCAGCACGGCCTCGGCGGTCTTCGGAGCGGCCCCTCGAGCGGTCATCATCCGGAGCCAGTACTCGTCTGCGTCCGGCCGCCATCCGTCGCCGCGCGCCGGTGCCATGGCCTCGACGGGCAGGATCTCGGGCAGGTAGCGCGGGTCGGCCACCATGCTGCCGTAACTCCGGGAACTGCTCGGAGCCGACAGGTGCCGGAGCTGGTCCAGCAGGACGGCGCTTCGCGGCCTTCCGAAGGACAGCGCCTCCTCCAGCAGGGGCATGGCCTCCTCGTACCGTCCGCGCAGGGCGAGCAGGCGGGCCTGCTCCACATGGGCGTCCTGGGCGCGCGTGGTCGCGTTCACGAAGTCGGGCAGCCCCGCCCGGTCGGAGTGGAAGCGGCGGTACATGGCTTCCATGTACGCGCGGAACGACGGGTACCGGTCCGGCAGTTCACCGCTCCAGCCTTTGTAGACGTAGAGCGCCCACTCGCCGTCCTGGTCCGTGTCCTCCGGGTCGAGCAGGGCGTACGACATGTCGGAGTCCGTCTCCAGCCGCAGCGCCCGTCGCCACATCCCGGCCAGCAGCACCTCCTCCTCGCGCGGGTTGTCGCCCAGGTTCTGCTCGTACAGCGGGGTCATGCCGTACGGATCCCGGAACCAGTCGATGTCCGCGGTGCCGCCGAGCTGGTAGATCGCGGCCGTCTGGTCGACCTGCCACCCGTCGCTCACGGCCAGGAACTCCCGGTACGAGGGCGGCAGCCGCCGTCCCAGCCGCTCCTCGGCCGCGGCGATCGCCGCCTCGTCCGCCCCGGGCCTGCCCAGGCGGACGGGGGTCTGCTCGCCGCCCCCGTCCTCGCCCTCGCCGTCGTCCTCATCGGCGTCCTCGGGCGGAACCCACTCCTCCTGCCACCGTCCCAGGAACTCGTGCCAGTTGAAAGATGCGCTGCTCATGGCCGGATGGTGTCATCCGGCACTGACAACGGCGGCGGGCCCGCTTGCCGACGCGTCCGTCCGGACCGGGGGACGCCCGGAGGCCGTCGGGAGGGCGAGGACCATCGTGAAGCCGCCGCCGGGGGTGTCCTCGGCGGTCAGGCTGCCGCCCATGGCCTCGGCGAAGCCGCGGGCGACGGCGAGGCCGAGGCCGACCCCGGCGCCGCGCGGGGCGTCGCCGTACCGCTGGAACGGGGCGAAGATGCGGTCCTTGGCCTCGTCCGGGACGCCGGGGCCGCGGTCCACCACCCGGATCTCGACCCGGTGGGCGATCGCGCTGGCCGCCACCAGGACCGGTTCGCCGTCCGGGCTGTACTTGACGGCGTTCTCGACGACGTTGGCGACGGTGCGCTCGAGCAGGCCCGCGTCGACGGCCACCATGGGCAGGTTCTCGGGGATGTCCAGGACGACGCTGTCCTCGGGTACGCCGCCGAGTGCCATCGGGACGACCTCGTCCAGGTCGACGGGCCGGATGAGCGGGGCGAGGGTGCCCGTCTGGAGGCGGGACATGTCCAGGAGGTTGCCGACCAGGTGGTGGAGGCGGTCGGCGCCCACCTCGATGCCGGCGAGCAGCTCGGCCCGGTCCTCGTCCGACCACTCGACGTCGTCGGAGCGCAGGGAGGTGACGGACGCCTTGATGGCGGCGAGCGGGGTGCGCAGGTCGTGGCTGACGGCGGCGAGCAGCGCGGTGCGGATCCGGTTGCCCTCGGCCAGCTCGCGGGCCTGGTCGGCCTGGTGCTGGAGGCGCTGGCGGTCCAGGGCGACGGCGGCCTGGGCGGCGAAGGCGCCGAGCACCCGCCGGTCCTCGGCGGGCAGGACCCGGCCGGTGAGTGCGAGCGCCATGTGGTCGCCGACCGGCATGTCGACGTCCGCGTCCTCCGGGCGGGCGACCGGACGGGGGCCGACGCTGCCCACGCAGGTCCACGGCTCGACGCCGCTCGGCCGCTCCAGAAGGGCCACCGACTCCATGCCGAACGTCTCGCGGACCCGTTCCAGCAGGGCGTCCAGCGCGGTCTCTCCCCCCGGCTCGGCCGGGGGCACCCCCAGGCGCAGCACGCTGCCGGCGAGGAAGGACAGGATCTCCGCCTCGGCGCGCAGCCGGGCCGCCTGGTGGGCGCGCCGGGCGGCGACGTCGACGACCGAGGCGACCGCGAGCGCCACGCCGAAGAAGATCACCAGGGCGACGATGTTCTTCGGGTCGGCGACCGTGATGCGGTTCAGCGGCGGGGTGAAGAACCAGTTCAGCAGCAGCGATCCGACGGCGGCCGAGGCCAGCGCCGGCAGCAGGCCGCCGATCATCGCCGCGGTCACGGTCAACGACAGGTACAGCAGTACGTTGTTGGCCAGGCCCAGTTCGGCGCCGGTGAGGGTCATGAGCAGCGTCAGGAGCGACGGGCCGGCGATTCCGGTGAGCCACCCGCCGATGGTGCGGGCGCGGCCGAGCCGGGCGCCGCGCGCCACGGGCAGGCCGCGGCCCTTCGCCGCCCCTTCGTGGGTGACGATGTGGACGTCGAGGTCGGGCCCCGACTGGACGGCGACCGTGGCGCTGACGCCCGGCCCGAACACGTACTGCCAGGGCCTGCGCCGGCTGGCGCCCAGCACGATCTGGGTGGCGTTGACGCCGCGGGCGAACTCCAGCAGGGCTTGCGGTATGTCGTCGCCTATGACGTGGTGGAAGGTGCCGCCGAGGTCCTCGACCAGGGTGCGCTGGACGGCCAGCTCCTTCGGCGACGCCGACGTCAGGCCGTCGCCGCGCGCTATGTAGACGGCGAGCACCTCACCGCCGGCGCCCTTCTCCGCGAGGCGGGCGGCGCGGCGGATGAGGGTGCGGCCCTCCGCGCCTCCGGTCAGGCCGACGACGATGCGTTCGCGCGAGCCCCAGATCTTCGACACGCGGTGCTCGGTGCGGTACTGCGTCAGGTACGCGTCCACCCGGTCGGCGGTCCACAGCAGCGCCAGCTCGCGCAGCGCGGTGAGGTTGCCGGGACGGAAGTAGTTGGAGAGGGCGGCGTCGACCTTGTCCGGCTGGTAGATGTTGCCGTGGGCCATCCGGCGGCGCAGGGCCTCCGGGGACATGTCGATGAGCTCGATCTGGTCGGCGCGGCGGACGACCTCGTCGGGGACCGTCTCCCGTTGCCGTACCCCCGTGATGGACTCCACGACGTCGCCGAGCGACTCCAGGTGCTGGATGTTCACGGTGGAGACGACGTGGATGCCCGCCTCCAGCAGCTCTTCGACGTCCTGCCAGCGCTTGGGGTTGCGCGATCCGGGCACGTTGGTGTGGGCGAGTTCGTCGACGACGGCGACGGTGGGGCGGCGCTCCAGCACCGCGTCCACGTCCATCTCGGTGAAGACGGTGCCGCGGTACTCGATCTCCCTGCGCGGGACCTGTTCCAGGCCGTGCAGCATCACCTCGGTGCGCGGCCGGCCGTGGTGCTCCACGAAGGCGACCACGCAGTCCGTGCCCCGCTCGACGCGGCGGTGGGCCTCGGAGAGCATCGCGTACGTCTTGCCGACTCCCGGTGCCGCGCCGAGGTAGATCCGGAGCTTGCCGCGTCCCATGGTTCCGAGTGGTCCGATCCGTTCCGTCACTTTTCGAAGCGGTAGCCCATGCCCGGCACGGTGATGAGGTGCCGGGGGTGCGACGGGTCCGCTTCGAGCTTGCGCCTGAGCTGCGCCATGTAGACGCGCAGGTAATTCGTCTGCGTGCCGTAGGTGGGGCCCCACACTTCCTGGAGCAGCATCTTCTGGGTGGTCAGCCGGTCCTGGTTGCGGATCAGCACTTCCAGGAGGTGCCACTCGGTCGGGGTGAGGCGCACGTCGCGGTCGCCGCGCCGCACCCTCTTGGCGAGCAGGTCGACGGTGACGTCCCCGGCGGTGACGATCGCCGCCTCCTCGGTGGCGGCCGCGGCGGTGTCGGCCCGGCGGACGGCCGCGCGGAGCCTGGCGAGCAGTTCGTCCATGCTGAAGGGCTTGGTGATGTAGTCGTCGGCACCGGCGTCGAGGGCGTCCACCTTCTCGTCGGAGGTGCTCCGCGCGGACACGACCAGCACGGGCACCCTGGACCAGCCGCGGAGTCCTCTGATCACCTCGATGCCGTCCATGTCCGGCAGTCCGAGGTCCAGCAGGACGACGTCCGGGGGCCGCTCGGCCGCGAGCTTCAGCGCCGACGCCCCGTCGGCCGCGGCGTCGACCTCGTACGCCCGCGCCTTGAGGTTGATGACGAGAGCCCGTACGAGCTGTGGCTCGTCCTCGACCACCAGCACCCGGGTCATCGGCGTGCCGCCTTTCTCGATGTACGGAAAATGGAGGGAACCGAACGCGGGGGGCGGGCGGGCGGGTTACGCCCCCGCCCCCGGCTCGGTCACTTCTGGATGAGTTCTCGCAGAGCGATGTTCAACTGCAACACGTTAACCCCGGGCTCGCCGAGGAAGCCCAGGAGCCGTCCCTCGGTGTGCTGGGCCACCAGCCGTTCCACGTCGGCGACGTCGAGTCCGTTCCGCTCCGCGACCCGGTGGACCTGGAGCCTCGCGTACTCCGGCGAGATATGGGGGTCCAGGCCGGAGCCGGAGGAGGTGACGGCGTCGGCGGGCACGTCCGAGGGCCGGACCCGGTACGTCGCCGTGGAGTTGTCCCGTACGACGGCGGCCTTGGCGTCCTCCACCCACGCGACCAGGTCGGCGTTGTCGCCGGAGCGGTTGGTCGCGCCGGAGAGGAGCAGCTCGTACCGGGTGTTGACGGTGTTGGTGCCCAGGCCGTTGGACGGGCGCGGCTGGAACCACCTGAGGTCGGGGGCCGGGGTCTCCTGCCCGGCTTTCGGCGGCAGGTCGTAGCGCTGTCCGATGAGCGCGGAGCCGACGACGTCGCCGTCCCGGTCGGTGATCTCGGAGCCGTTGGCCTGGTGCGGGAAGGCCGCCTGAGCGATGCCGGTGACGGCGAGGGGGTAGAGCACGCCCGTCACGAGCGTCAGGACGAGCAGGGCCCGCAGTCCCGCTCCGACCAGCCGTGCGGTGTTCGCGGCGGTGTTGTTCATGGTGGTCGTCACCCGATCCCGGGGATGAGGGAGAGGAGCAGGTCGATGAGTTTGATGCCGATGAAGGGGGCGATCAGGCCGCCGAGCCCGTAGACCGCGAGGTTGCGGCGCAACATCGCGTCGGCGCTCATCGGCCGGTACGGGACGCCTCTCAGGGCGAGCGGCACGAGCGCGACGATGATCAGCGCGTTGAAGACGACCGCGGAGAGGATCGCGGACCGCGGCGAGGTGAGGCCCATGATGTTGAGCGTGTCGAGGCCCGGGTAGGCGACCGCGAACATCGCGGGGATGATCGCGAAGTACTTCGCCACGTCGTTGGCGAGGGAGAAGGTGGTCAAGGCGCCTCGGGTGATGAGGAGTTGCTTGCCGATCTCCACGATCTCGATGAGTTTGGTGGGATCGGAGTCGAGGTCCACCATGTTGGCGGCCTCCTTGGCGGCCGAGGTGCCGGTGTTCATGGCCACGCCCACGTCGGCCTGGGCGAGGGCGGGGGCGTCGTTCGTACCGTCGCCGGTCATGGCGACGAGCTTGCCGCCCGCCTGCTCGCGCCTGATGAGGGCCATCTTGTCCTCGGGCGTGGCCTCGGCGAGGAAGTCGTCGACACCGGCCTCGTCCGCGATCGCCTTGGCGGTGAGCGGGTTGTCGCCCGTGATCATGACGGTCTTGATGCCCATGCGGCGCAGCTCCTCGAACCGCTCCCGCATGCCGTCCTTGACGACGTCCTTCAGGTGGATGACACCGAGGACGCGCGGGCCCTCGCCGTCCTCCACGGCCACCAGCAGCGGCGTACCACCGGCTTGCGCGATCCGGTCGGTGAGTGCCTGCGCGTCCTCGGCGACACGACCGCCCCGCTCCTCCACCCAGGCCACGACCGAACCGGCCGCTCCCTTGCGTACCGCGCGCCCGTCGACGTCCACACCCGACATGCGGGTCTGGGCGGTGAAGGGGACCCAGTGGGGGTGCTCCAGCTCTCCCGGGTGGCGTTCGCGCAGGCCGTACCGCTCCGTGGCGAGGACGACGACCGAGCGTCCTTCCGGCGTCTCGTCGGCGAGGGACGACAGCTGGGCCGCGTCCGCGAGTTCGGCCGCCGTGGTGCCCTCGACGGGGACGAACTCGGCGGCCCGGCGGTTTCCGAGGGTGATGGTTCCGGTCTTGTCGAGCAGGAGGGTCGACACATCGCCCGCCGCCTCGACGGCACGGCCCGACAAGGCGAGTACGTTGCGCTGGACGAGCCGGTCCATGCCGGCGATGCCGATCGCGGAGAGCAGGGCGCCGATCGTGGTGGGGATGAGGCAGACCAGCAGGGCGATCAGCACGATCATGGTCTGTTCGGCGCCCGCGTAGGTCGCGAAGGGCTGCAGCGTGACGACCGCGAGCAGGAAGACGATCGTGAGCGAGGCCAGCAGGATGTCGAGTGCGATCTCGTTGGGGGTCTTCTGCCGGGCCGCGCCCTCGACCAGGTTGATCATCCGGTCGATGAAGGTCTCTCCCGGCTTCGTCGTGATCCTGACGACGATCCGGTCGGATAGCACCTTCGTACCGCCCGTGACGGCCGACCGGTCACCACCGGACTCGCGGATGACCGGTGCCGACTCGCCCGTGACGGCCGACTCGTCCACCGACGCCACTCCCTCGACGACGTCACCGTCTCCGGGGATGACGTCGCCCGTCTCGCAGACCACCAGGTCCCCGACGCGCAGATCGGTGCCCGGCACCCGCTCCTCGGCCCCGTCCACCAGTCGGCGGGCGACCGTGTCCGTCTTGGCCTTGCGCAGGGTGTCCGCCTGCGCCTTGCCCCGGCCCTCGGCCACCGCCTCCGCCAGGTTGGCGAAGACGGTGGTCAGCCACAGCCAGGCGGTGATCGCCCAGCCGAACCAGTCGGCCGGGTCGGCGATGGCCAGGGCGGTGGTCAGCACGGAGCCGACCAGTACCACGAACATCACCGGGGACTTGACCATCACGCGCGGGTCGAGCTTGCGCAGGGCGACGGGGAGGGACGCCGACAACCGTCCGGCGTCGAACAGGCCCCCTCCCCCGCGTCCGCCGCGCGGCGTGTGCCCCCTGGGCACGTCGTGGTGCGGCTCCGGCGTCGCGGTGAGGGCCGGCACGGTGTCGTTCGGGTTCTTCACATCGATGGTCATGACGCCAGTCCTTCGGCGAGCGGGCCCAGCGCGAGCGCCGGGAAGTAGGTCAGCCCGGTGATGACGGTGATCGTGCCGACCAGGACTCCGGTGAACAGCGGCTTCTCCGTGCGCAGGGTGCCCGCCGTCTTCGGTACGGGCGTCTGCCCGGCCAGCGAGCCGGCGAGTGCCAGGACGAACACCATCGGGACGAACCGGCCGAGCAGCATCGCCAGGCCGATGGTGGTGTTGAACCAGGGCGTGTCGGCGTTCAGGCCCGCGAAGGCGGAGCCGTTGTTGTTCGCGCCGGAGGTGTAGGCGTACAGGACCTCGGAGAAGCCGTGGGCGCCGCTGTTCGTCATCGACTCGGCGGGCCCGGGGAGGGCCATGGCCGCGGCGGTGAATCCGAGGACCAGCGCCGGCGTGACCAGGAGGAAGCAGGCGGCGAGCCGGATCTCGCGGGTGGAGATCTTCTTGCCGAGGTACTCGGGGGTCCGGCCGACCATCAGGCCCGCGATGAACACCGCGATGACCGCCATGATCAGCATGCCGTACAGGCCGGAGCCGACGCCGCCGGGCGCGATCTCGCCCAGCATCATGCCGAGCATCGTGACACCGCCGCCGAGGCCGGTGAAAGAGGAGTGGAAGGAGTCCACCGCGCCGGTCGAGGTCAGGGTGGTGGAGACCGCGAAGATCGACGAGGCGCCGATCCCGAAGCGGACCTCCTTCCCCTCCATCGCCCCGCCCGCGGCCTCGAAGGCCGGGCCGTGGCCGGCGTACTCGGTCGCCCACATCAGCAGCACGAAGGCGACCCAGATGGTGGCCATCGCGCCGAGGATCGCGTACCCCTGGCGCACGGAGCCGACCATCCGGCCGAAGGTCCGCGTCAGCGAGAACGGGATGAGGAGGATCAGGAAGATCTCGAAGAGGTTGGTGAAGGCGGTGGGGTTCTCGAAGGGGTGGGCGGAGTTGGCGTTGAAGTAGCCGCCGCCGTTGGTGCCCAGCTCCTTGATGACCTCCTGGGAGGCCACCGCGCCGCCGTTCCACTGCTGGGGGCCGCCAAGGAACTGACCGACGTCATGGATGCCGGAGAAGTTCTGGATGGCGCCGCAGGCCACCAGTACGAGGGCGCCGACGACGGCGAGTGGCAGCAGGATCCGGACCACCCCGCGGACCAGGTCGGCCCAGAAGTTGCCCAGCTCACCGGTGCGGGCGCCGGCGAAGCCGCGGACCAGCGCCACGGCCACCGCCATGCCGACGGCGGCGGAGACGAAGTTCTGCACCGCCAGGCCGCCGGTCTGCACGACGTGGCCCATGGCCTGTTCGCCGTAGTACGACTGCCAGTTGGTGTTCGACACGAACGACGCGGCCGTGTTGAACGCCTGGTCCGGGTCGATGGAGGCGAAGCCGAGGGAGCCGGGCAGGCCGCCCTGGAGCCGTTGGAAGCCGTAAAGAAAGAGCACACCCACCGCCGAGAAGGCCAGGACACCGCGCAGGTAGGCGGGCCACCGCATCTCGGCGGAGGGGTCGGCGCCGATGGCCCGGTAGATCCACTTCTCCGCGTGCAGATGCCTGTCGGAGGTGTAGACCCCGGCCATGTGGTCGCCGAGCGGACGGTACGCCAGCGCCAGCGCGGCGATCAGCGCGAGGAGCTGGAGCACGCCGGCGAGGAAGGGGCTCATGTGGTGCTCAGAACCTCTCCGGATCGATGAGGGCGAGGACCAGATAGCCCAGCAGTGCGGCGGCCACGATCAGGCCGACGATGTTCTCGGCCGTCACAGCTTGGCCACCCCCTTGGCGATGAAGGCCACCAGCGCGAACACCGCGACCGTGGTGACGACGAAGGCCACGTCGGCCATCGTGAGCTCCTGAAGAGGTTTGGTTGGATGAGGAAGAACGGACCTCCTGAGCAAAGCGCGATATTGAGCCCCTCCCGACCGTTCTTGACGGAGTTCATACGGGGACTGACGGCTCTCTAACGACTCTCTTACGCAGGGCCCTGGTCACCAGCGGAAGTGGGGCTCTCCGTGATCAGAGCGCGGATCCGCCGCGTCTGCGGGCGACCGCCGGAACGTGCCAAGCTGGTAGAGGGGCTGGTGGAAAGGGACCGCGGGCGTGAGTGGTGGACAGAGCGAACTTCCCCGATTGCTGACGGCGGCGGAGGCGGCGGCGCCGGCGGACGCCGTCGAGGTGGTCGCGGAGGACCTGCGGCGTCGCTTCCACGCCACGGAGGTCTCCTTCCTCATCGTGGACCTGACGGGGAAGTCGGTGGCGCGGCTGTCCACCTCCGCCGCGGGGAGTGGGCGGGAGACCGAGCGGATCTCCCTGTTCGGCAGCGTCTACGAGGATGTGATCCGTACCCAGCGGCTGTATCAGGAGGCGACCGACCGGGGGCGGAGGGTCATCGTGCCGGTCACCAACCGTGGGGATGCGATCGGGCTACTGGAACTGCTCCTGTCGGCCGATACCGGCAAGCCCACCCTGGACGCGGTCGCAGAGGCCGCACACGTCCTGGCCTACATCGTGATCGCCAACGGTCGCTTCACCGACCTCTACACCTGGGGCAAACGCTCCAGGCCCCCCACCCTGGCAGCTGAGATCCAGTACCAGCTGCTCCCCCCGTCGCTGTCGTGCGAGGCCGCACAGTTCACACTGTGCGGGAACCTGGAGCCGTCCGAAGACCTCAGCGGTGACACCTTCGACTACATACTGGACCGCGACACCTTGCACGTGTCGGTGACCGACCCCATGGGCCACGACATCGAGTCCGCCCTGGCCGCCACGGTCCTCGTGGGCGCCCTGCGCGGCGCCCGCCGGGCGGGCGCCGACCTCGCCGAACAGGCCCACCTCGCCGACCAGGCACTCATCGCTCACGGCCACGGTCATGCCACCGGGCAACTGCTGCGCATCAGTCTCCCCACCGGGCGAGCCCAGCTCGTCAACGCAGGTCATCCCTGGCCACTGCGCATGCGGGAGGGGGTCGTGGAGGCGATCACCTGCGAGGTGGATCACCCCTTCGGCCTGTCCGAGCTGACCCCCCACCCCTATCGCGTGCAGGACCTCAGTCTCCAGCCCGGTGACCGTCTGCTCATGTTCACCGACGGCATGCTCGAACGCCACGGCGAGAAGGTCGACCTGCCCGCCCTGCTGCAACGCACCCGGCACCTGCACCCGCGGGAGACCACGCTGGTCCTGACGTCCGCGGTCCGGGACGCCTCCGACGGCCGACTCGGAGACGATGCCACCGCCGTGTGCCTGGACTGGCACGGTCCCCAGGAGACCCAACGGCACGTCGGCTCCGGCGCGGACCTCCGGCAGGCCTCGGCCGCGCGCACCGCGAACCAGCCCTGATCGCGCGACCTACGAGGGCCGACCGCAGTCATCGGGGGTCCGTGCGTTCGAATGTGAGACGGAGCAGGCCGCCGGTGCACAGGGCGCGGGCCAGCCGCTCGCACGCGTCGGCATCAGCCGGATCCAGACTGCGGCGGGTGACGTCCGCGCTGGGGGTGGTGTCGGGCGTCGTCTCGGGCATCAGGGTCTCCTGCCGGGGGGTGGTGATCACCGGAGCCAACCGCGGCCTGCGCCGGGCAACCGCCGAACTGCTCGCCGCCCGGGGGTGGTTCGTCCTGGCCGGCCACCGCAGGCCCGCGGCCGCCGACTCGCTCGTGGACAGTGTGGTCGCCCGCGGCGGCCGAGCCGTCGGCGTCCTCCTGGACGTCACCGACCCGGCCGCCGGCGGGCAGCCGCCGAGCGGATCGCCGACTGCACCGGCGGCACCCTGGACGCCCTGATCGCATGGTGGCCCAGCGCACACTCGGCCCCAGAACTATGGTGTCCCACCACATACGCCTCTGACCTGCAGGTTCCTACCGTGTGGCGACACGCAGAGTCCCGTCACACGTTCAGGAAGTGGTGCCGATGTCCTCCCCCGCGACCGCTCCACCAGCACCGTCCAGCCTCAAGCGCATCGTCGCCGCCAGCCTCATCGGCACCACCATCGAGTGGTACGACTTCTTCCTCTACGGCTCCGCCGCCGCGCTCGTGTTCAACAAGCTCTTCTTCCCCGAGTCCGATCCGCTCGTCGGCACCCTCCTGTCGTTCCTGACGTACGCCGTCGGGTTCGCCGCGCGGCCGCTCGGGGCGCTCGTGTTCGGGCATTACGGGGACCGGCTCGGGCGGAAGAAGCTGCTCGTGCTCAGTCTGCTGCTGATGGGCGGTGCCACCTTCGCCATCGGCCTGCTGCCGACGCACGCCGCCATCGGGTCGGCTGCTCCGGTGCTGCTCACCGTGTTGCGGCTCGTGCAGGGGTTCGCGCTCGGGGGTGAGTGGGGCGGGGCCGTGCTGCTGGTGTCGGAGCACGGGGACGCCCGGCGGCGCGGGTTCTGGGCGTCGTGGCCGCAGACCGGGGCGCCGGCCGGGCAGTTGCTGGCGACCGGGGTGCTGTCCGCGCTCACCGCGCTGCTGTCGGACGCCGCCTTCACCTCGTGGGGCTGGCGCATCCCGTTCCTGCTGTCCGGTGTGCTGGTGATCGTCGGCCTGTGGATCCGGCTCTCCGTCGACGAATCCCCCGTGTTCAAGGCCGCGTTGGCCCAGGCCGAGGCCCGCAGGGCGGAGTCCGGGCAGCTGGAGAAGATGCCGCTCGTGGCCGTGCTGCGGCACCACTGGCGCGATGTGCTGGTGGCGATGGGCGCCCGGATGGCGGAGAACATCAGCTACTACGTGATCACCGCCTTCATCCTGGTGTACGCGACGACGTCGGCCGGGCTCAGCAAGCAGACCGCCCTCAACTCCGTACTCATCGCCTCCGTCGTGCACTTCGCGGTCATCCCCGCCTGGGGTGCGCTGTCGGACCGCATCGGGCGGCGGCCGGTGTACCTGATCGGAGCGGTGGGTGTCGGGTTGTGGATGTTCCCGTTCTTCGCCCTGATCGACAGCGGCAGCTCCGGCAGCCTGCTGCTCGCCGTGACCGTCGGGCTGGTCCTGCACGGGGCGATGTACGCGCCGCAGGCGGCGTTCTTCTCGGAGATGTTCGCGACGCGGATGCGGTACTCGGGCGCCTCCATCGGTGCGCAGTTCTCCTCGGTGGCGGCGGGTGCGCCCGCGCCGCTCATCGCGACGGCGCTGCTCGCCGACTACGGCAGTTCCACGCCGATCGCGCTGTACGTCATCGCCGCGGCGCTGCTCACCGTGGTCGCCATCGGGTGCGCCCGGGAGACCCGCAGCCGGGACCTGGCCGATCCGATGGTGGCCGAGGACGCCCCGGGACGCGTCACCGCGGACCGCTGAGGCACGGACGGGACCGACGGCCGGCCGCACCCGCGGTCGGCCGTTTCAGTGGGTGACGGCGGCCGACATGGAGTGGAGCCGCAGCGCCAGCTGGACCTCCAGGGCGCGGGCCGGGGACTGCCAGTCGGGGCCGAGGAGGCAGGCGATCCGTTCGAGGCGCTGCGCCACCGTGTTGACGTGGACGTGGAGTGCGTCCTTCGTGCGGGCCGGGCTCATCCCGCTGGCGAAGTACGCGTCGAGGGTGCGGACCAGGTCCGTGCCCCGGCGCCGGTCGTACGCGATGACCTGGCCGATCGTGCGGGTGACGAACCCGGCGATGTCGCGTGTGTCGGCGAGCAGCAGCCCCAGGAAGCCGAGGTCCTGCGCCGCGGCGCCCTCCCCGGAGCGGCCGAGCAGTCGCAGGGCCTCCAGGCAGCGGCGGGCCTCGGTGTACGCGGCGGATATCGCGCCCGGCCGGGCGGCGGGCTCGTCGACGGGTGACGAGGCGCCGACGGTGACCGGTTCGCGCAGGGCTCCGCCGAGGTGCCTGGCCACCTGGCGGGCGAGGTCGGCCGCGGTGCCGTCGGGGCCGAGCGGCAGTAGCAGGACCGTGCCGCCGTCCCGCGCGGAGGCCAGTCCGTGCCGGGTGGCGGCCAGGTGGGAGGCGGCCGACCACAGGCGCTGCCGGTCGGCGCCGTCCCGTTCCACGCTGCCGGGCGCGGGCCGGTCGATCCGGGCGGCCAGCACGGCGTGCGGGACGTCGAAGTCGGTACGCAGGCGGGCGGCGCGCTCCTTGAGCAGGCGTCGGTCGCGGTCGGGCGCGTCCAGCAGGTCGTCGAGGAGTTCGCCGCGCACCCGCTGCTCCGCCTCGCCGGCCGAGCGGCGGGCGAGCAGCAGCAGGGAGGTGACCATCGCGGCCCGCTCCAGGGTGCGCCGGTCGACCGGGTCGAGGTCCGGGTGGCCGTGCACGACGAGCGCCCCGAACACCTCGCCGCCCGCCGAGACGGCCGCCACCCAGTCGTCGCCGTGCCGTACGGCGTGGCCGTCGCCGTGCGCCGCCGGGAGCGGCCCTTCGGTGAACTCGACGGTTCCGCCCAGCACTTCGGCGAGCGCGGCCGCCACGTCCTGCACGCCGCCACCGCGCAGCACCAGCTCGGTGAGCCGGTCGTGGACGTCCGAGGCGCGTTCGATGACGCCGCTGTGGGCGCGGATGATCTCGTTGGCCCGCTCCAGCTCGGCCAGCGCGGTGCGGGTCTCGGCGAGGAGGTTGGCCGTGTCGATGGCGACGGCGGCGTGGGCGGCGAACGAGCCGAGCAGGGCGATCTGTTCGCGCTCGAAGACCCGGGCCCGGCGGTCGGCGGCGAACAGCACGCCGATGACCTGGCTGCCCAGCATCAGCGGCACGCCGAGGATGGCGACGAGCCCTTCGTCCCGTACGCCGGAGTCGATGGCGCGGGTGTGGCGGAACCGCTCGTCGTCGAAGTAGCTCTCCGTCACGTACGGCCGGGCGGTCTGGGCGACGAGCCCGCCCAGGCCCTCCCCCATGCCCAGGCGCAGCTGCTGGAAGCGCGCCGACACGGAGCCCTCGGTGACCCTCATGTAGGTGTCCCCGGCGGCCGGGTCGTTGAGGCTGAGGTAGGCGACCTCCGTGCCGAGCAGGGACCGGGCGCGCTGCACGATGGCCCGCAGCACCGCGTCGAGGTCGCGCAGCCCGGCGAGGTCGTGCGCGGTCTCGAACAGGGCGGACAGCTCGGCCTCCCGGCGCCGCCGCCCCTCCAGCTCCGCGCGCACGCGCAGCGCGAGCCGCTTGGCGCGCTCCAGCGCGGCCAGCGCCTCGGGGCCCGCCCCCTCGGCACGGGCGAGCAGCACGGGCCGGTCGTAGGCCTCCCCGGCCGCGCCACGGGCGAGGAGGTCCAGGTACGGGAGCTGCTCGGTGTACGCGAGGTGGTCGGGCAAGGCGGGCCGGTCGGGCAAGGCGGGCCGGTCGGGCGGGGCGGGCTGGCCGGGCTGGTCGTCGGACATGGTCACAGGATTCCTGTCGTACGGGTGATCGCACCAGCCCTGTGGAAAACCCCGGGGCGCCGCACCGGACTCAGTGCGCGGTCCAGCCGCCGTCGAGGACGAGCGAGGTGCCGGTGACGAAGGAGGCCTGCGGCGCGCAGAGGTACGCGACGGCCTCGGCGACCTCCTCGGGCTCGATGAGCCGCTTGAGCGCCGAGTCCTTCAGCAGGACGTCGGACAGGACGCGCTCGCGCGGGATGCCGTGCGCGGCGGCCTGGTCGGCGATCTGCGCCTCGACGAGCGGGGTGCGTACATAGCCGGGGCTGACGCAGTTGGAGGTGACCCCGTGCGGGGCGCCTTCGAGGGCGGCGGTCTTGGAGAGTCCCTCCAGGCCGTGTTTGGCGGCCACATAAGCCGACTTGTAGGCGGAGGCGCGCAGCCCGTGGACGGAGGAGATGTTGACGATACGGCCCCACTCCTGCCCGTACATGTGCGGCAGCGCGCCCCTGATCAGGCGGAAGGGCGCTTCCAGCATCACGGTGAGGACGGTGTGGAAGACGTCCGGGGGGAAGTCCTCCAGGGGGCTCACACGCTGCAGCCCGGCGTTGTTGACCAGGATGTCGGTGGCGGCGGCGGCCTCTTCGGCGGCGTCGAGGTCGGTGAGGTCCAGGAGGTGCGGGGCGACCGCGCCGGGCAGGCCGGGCGTCGCTTCGGCGAGTGCGGCCAGCGCGGCGAGGCCGTCGGCGTCCCGGTCGACGGCCCTGACCTTGGCCCCGGCGGCCGCGAGGCGGAGCGCGCAGGCCCGGCCGATGCCGCTCGCGGCGCCGGTGACGAGCGCGGTGCGGCCGCCGAGGTCGAGGGGGGTGGCGAGGGGGTGGGGTGCGGTCATGCTCGGCACCCTATGAAGCCGTGAGTCAGCGACGTATGTGCTCCGGCTCCATACTTCGCTTCATGGGGCCGTGGTGGCGAACCATGTGGGGTCGTCGGTGAGGGCCTGCTTGATGCGGAACAGTTCCGGCTCCCGCAGCGGCGGAAGCGCGTCGACCGGGAACCAGCCCACCTCCAGCGACTCATCGTCGTTGACGCGCGCCTCCCCGCCGACGGCCCGGCAGCGGAAGGTCGTGTCCATGAACTGGCACCGGTCGCCGTTCGGGTACGTCACCGGCTCCGGCTGCGCCTCGACCAGGACGACCCGCTCCACCACGCACTCGACGGCGGTCTCCTCGTACACCTCCCGTACGGCGGTGACGGCCGGCTGCTCGCCCGGCTCCGGGATCCCCCCGACGAGCGACCACTTGCGGGTGTCCGCGCGTCTCGCCAGCAGCACCCGTCCCGCGTCGTCGAAGACGACGGCGGTGACGCCCGGGAGGAGCAGGAGCTGATGGCCGGCGGTGGCCCTCAAGGCCCGGATGAAGTCTGGGGTTGCCATGCCCCCGACCCTAAGCGGTGGCCGGCCGGCGGGTACGGCGCGCCCGGGCGGCGGTCCAGCCGATCCCGGCCGCGGCGATCGCCACCAGGGCGGCCTCCGGGAGGGTGCCGAGGCGGGTGGCGGGGGTGAGGGAGGACCGCAGCGGCACCTCGGCGACCAGGGCGTCCGGCGTGAACATCCGGGACTCGCGGACGATGGTCCCGTCCGGCCGGATGATCGCGCTGACGCCGCTGGTGACGGGGACGACCACGGCACGGCTGTGCTCGACGGCCCGGACGCGCGACATGGCGAGCTGCTGGTAGGTCATCTCGCTGCGCCCGAAGGTGGCGTTGTTGCTGGGCACGTTGATGAGCCGGGCCCCGTGCGTGACGGTGTCCCGTACCGCCCAGTCGAAGGCCGCCTCGTAGCACGTCGCCAGCCCCACCCGGGTCCCGGCGAGGTCGAAGACGCCCACCTCGTGCCCCGGCCCGAAGTCCCGGCTGACGCGGTCGACATCGCTGTTGAAGATCCGCACGAAGGACCGCATGGGGATGTACTCGCCGAACGGCTGCACATGCCTCTTGTCGTACGTGTCGACCGGGCCGCGCCGCGGGTCCCACTCGATGAGCGTGTTGCGCAGGTTCCCGGTGTCGGGCGTGAGGACGGCGCCGACGACGACGGGGACGCCGATGGCCTTGGCGGCGCGGTCGATCGCGTCGCGGGCGTCGTCGTTGCGGTAGGGGTCGAGGTCGGAGGAGTTCTCCGGCCACAGGACGAAGTCCGGCTTCGCGGCCTTTCCGGCGGCGACGTCGGCGGCGAGCTGCTCGGTGCGGTGGACGTGGTTGTCGAGGACCTGACGGCGCTGGGCGTTGAAGTCCAGCCCCAGGCGCGGCACGTTGCCCTGGATGGCGGCGACGGTCGCGGTGCCGTCCTCGGCCGCGTCGGAGACGAGCGGCTGTGCGGCGACGGCCGAGGTGACCGGGACGAGCACGGAGAGCAGGGCCGCGGCGAGCGGTCCGCGCGGCAGGGCGCCGGTCCTCCGGTACGCGCGCAGGACGCGCACCCCCTCGTACAGGCCGAAGCCGCACAGGGCGACGGCGAAGCCGAGGACGGGCGTACCGCCGACGGCGGCGAGCGGCAGGAACAGGCCGTCCGCCTGACCGAAGGCGATCTTCCCCCAGGGGAAGCCGCCGAAGGGTCCACGCGCGCGTGCCGCCTCGCCCAGGATCCACACGGAGGCGGCGAACACCGGCCAGGCGGGGAGCCGTGAGACGGCGGCGGTCAGGAGGCCGACGGCCGCCAGGAAGAGCGATTCGACGGCGACGAGCGCGAGCCACGGCACGGCCCCGACCTCCTCGCCCGTCCACACCAGCAGCGGGAGGAGGAAGCCCAGTCCGGCGAGGTAGCCGAGGCCGAAGCCGGCCCTGAGGCGCCGGCCGCGCAGCACCCACCCGAGGAGGGCGAACCCCGGCACGGCGAGCCACCACAGGGGGCGGGGCGGGAAGCTGAGGTACAGCAGGACACCGGAGAGTGCCGCCGCCCCCGGTCTCGCCAGCTGCCGCAGGAGCCGTACGCTCCGCTTCTCGGCGGCCGCGGGCGGGGGTGCGTCGTCGACGGGGGTCATGGTGGCGCTCACGAGCGGAGTCTACGGCGGTGCCCCGGAGGGGCGGGAAGCCGGTCCGGGCGGCTGCCCACCGCCGTCTCGCCGCCCGCATCGGCCCGTGTCGCAACACCCGCCCCGACGTCTGCTCAAGGTCTGCCTCGACGACCGCCTCATCGTTTCTGCACAGGCCCTCCACATCTCGGTTCACGTGCCCTACGGTGAGTGACGGACCCCTTTCACCAGGGGGCCCGTCACGTTCGGGGGGTTGACGGGGATGTTTGCTGTGCCGAAGCCGGTCCCGGACCGGTACCAGGGGATGGTCTCGCAGCGGGTCGCGGAGCCCGCCGCGGACCAGGTCCCGGAGCCCGTCGCGGGAAGCCCCGGCGAGCGGGACGCGGAACACCGCAGGGGGTCGGACGTCGTCGGTGCCGCGCTGCTCGGTGCCTGCGCCGTCGCGGCGCTGATCAGCGCGGCCGGGCGGGACGCGCGCCCCGAGGGGGTGCTGCTCGCGGTGCTCGCCGTCGCGGCGGGGTACGCGTGCGGCCGGATCGCCGGGGCACTGCTGCCGGTGGCCGCTGCCACGGGTGCGGCGCTGGGGATCGTGGGCCTGGCCCTCGCGACGCGGCCCGGGCTGCCGGGCGCGACGGCCGTCGGCCCGGCCTTGCCCGGGGACACCGGCGCGTACGCCGCGCTGACGGCGCTGGCCGTGGGCTTCGCCTGCTGCGCCGCCGCGGCCGCCGGCCGTCCGATGTCCCGCTTCGCCCTGCGGCTGCTGGCCCTCGGCGTGGCGTGCGCCGCTCTCGTATCGGGGTCGGTGGCCGGGTGCGTCGCGGGGTCGCTGGTGCTGCTGTGCTCGTTGGCGGTGGCCCGGATACGAAGGCGGCTGCCCGCGCTGGCAGGGCTGGCCCTGGCCGGGGGGCTGCTGGCCGGGACGCCGTGGGCGGTGGCCGGGGGCGCCGTTCCGCCGGGGCCGGCCGCCTCCGTGGAGGGCCCGCTCACCTCGTACCGGGTGCAGGTGTGGCGGGACGCGGTCGGCGTCGCCCGGACGGACCCGCTCCTGGGGGCGGGCCCCGGCCGTTTCGGCGACCTGAGCGCGACGGCGCAGCAGTCGCCGCGCTCGGACGGCAAGCCGCACTCGGCGCCGCTCCAGCAGGCGGCCGAGCAGGGGCTGGTGGGCGTGGGCCTGCTGGCGGCGCTGTCCGGCTGGCTGCTGTACGGCCTGTGGCGGTCACCGCGCCCGACGCCCGTGGTCCTGTCGGCCGCCGCGGCGCTCACGGCGCTGGCCGCGTTCGCGGCCGTCGGCAACGCGCTGAGCTTCACCCCGGTGACGACGGCCGCCGGGCTGCTGGCCGGCCTCGCGTCGGCGCACGCCCCGGCGACGGCTCCGGTGGGTTCCGGCCTCAGAGATCCTCGCGGAGACCCTCGCGGAGGTTCTCGTGGCGGTTCTCGCGGCGGTGGAGGTGCAGGCGGTGGCGGATGAAGCGGACCGCGCCCTCCGCGTCGTCGACCGTCACCGTGAAGCTGCGTCCGTCCCCCAGGGTGAGGACCAGCGCCTCGCCCCGGCGCACCACCACGGCCGTGCCCTTCTCCGGGCGCCAGCGGTAGCCCCAGCCGCCCCACTGACGCGGGGTGACGGACGGGGCGAAGTCGGCGCCCACCACCTGCTTCAACGGGATGCGGCGGCGCGGCAGGCCCATGTGGCCGCAGCGCACTTCGAGGGCGTGGTGGTCGACGGTGAGCTCGACGTGGACGAAGGCGAGCGTCCCGAAGAGCACGAGCAGGCCCGCCGCGACACAGCCGACCACCGCCATCAGCAGTGCCGCGACGCCCGAGGTCCACGGGGATTCGACGGCCAGCTCGATGCCGAGGGCCACGCAGGCCGCGCCGGCGGCGGCGAGGAGCCACTGGACGCGGTTGGTGGCGCGTCCCGTCCAGACCTCGGGCACCGGGTCCACGGGAGGGGGCGGCTCACTGCGGGGGAGGTCCCTCATGCGTAGCAGCGTACTCACGTTCCGCGTTCGCGGCCCCTCGACGGCGCCCCTCGGCGGGTACCCCTCCCCAACGTCCAGGGGGCCTCAGCGGGCGGGCGTCACGGCGGCCAGCACGCGGCCTTCGGCGTACGTCAGTGCCGCTTCGGGGAGCTCGGAGGGCCGGCCGCTGAGCAGCACCTCCAGGGAGGTGCTGGGCGTGGCGGCCGGGTCCGGGTCGGCGCCGATCCGGCGCAGCGCCTGGGCGGCGACCGCGTCGGCGGAGCCGTACAGGGCGACGGGCGGCCGGCCGGCCGGCTGTACGGCGGCACGGATGCGTTCGGCGAGCAGTTCGTAATGGGTGCAGCCCAGGACGACGGCCCTCACATCGTCGGGTGTGAGGGCGGCGGCCGCCGCGATCGCCCGGTCGATGGCGTCCTCGTCGGCGTGCTGCACGGCGTCGGCGAGCCCGGGGCACGGCACCTCCGTGACGTCGACCGAGTCGGCGAAGTCGCGGATGAGCCCGCGCTGGTACGGGCTGCCGGTGGTGGCCGGGGTCGCCCAGATCGCCACGGGGCCCCCGCCGGCCGCGGCGGGCTTGATGGCGGGGACGGTGCCGATGACGGGGATCTCCGGCTCCAGCTCGGCGCGGAGTGCGGGCAGGGCGTGTACGGAGGCGGTGTTGCAGGCCACGATGAGCGCGTCCGGCCGGTGCGCGGCGGCGGCCCTGGCCACGGCGAGCGCGCGCTCCGCGACGTAACCGGGCGCGTGCGTGCGCGGCCCCCAGGGCATTCCGTCGGGGTCCGAGGAGAGGACCAGATCCGCGTCCGGCCGCAGCCGACGCACGGCGGCCGCCGCCGGCAGCAGGCCGATTCCGGAGTCCATGAGCGCGATCTTCACCCGGTCACCCTAGCCGACGCCCCTTGCGCTGCCGCCATTGTGGGGCAGACTGCGACGAATGAGCACCATTGCGTGGATCGCGCTGGGATCGTCGGCGGCATGGGTCTGGCTGCTGCTCGGGCAGGGCTTCTTCTGGCGGACGGACCAGCGCCTGCCCCGCAGGGAGGCTCCGGCCCGCTGGCCGTCCGTCGCCGTCGTGGTGCCGGCCCGGGACGAGGCCGAGGTGCTGCCGGTGAGCCTGCCGTCGCTCCTGGCCCAGGACTATCCGGGACCCGCGTGGATCGTCCTGGTCGACGACGGCAGCAAGGACGGTACGGGCGACCTGGCCCGCGCGCTGTCCGTCCGGTACGGGGGGCTGCCGCTGACGGTGGCGTCGCCGGGCCCGCCGGAGGCCGGCTGGACCGGGAAGCTGTGGGCCGTACGGCACGGCATCGCGGTGGCGCGCGCGGGTGAGGCGTGGCCCGAGCCCGAGTATCTGCTGCTGACGGACGCGGACATCGCGCATGAGCCCGACAGCCTCCGCGAGCTCGTGGCGGCGGCCACCACCCAGTCCATCGACCTCGTCTCGCAGATGGCCCGGCTGCGGGTGGCGAGCGGCTGGGAACGGCTGGTGGTGCCGGCGTTCGTGTACTTCTTCGCCCAGCTCTATCCCTTCCGCCGGGTCAACGAGGCCGGTGCGCGGACGGCCGCCGCCGCGGGGGGCTGCGTGCTGCTGCGTACGGGGATGGCCGACCGGGCGGGTGTGCCGGAGTCGATCCGGCACGCCGTGATCGACGACGTGTCACTGGCGCGCGCGGTACGGCGCGCGGGCGGACGGCTGTGGCTGGGGCTGGCGGAACGGGTGGACAGCATCCGCCCGTACCCGCGCCTGGGCAGCCTGTGGCGGATGGTGTCGCGCAGCGCGTACGCCCAGCTCCGGCACAACCCGCTGCTCCTGGCCGGAACGGTGGGAGGGCTGCTGCTGGTGTACGCGGCACCGCCCGCCGCGCTGGCCGCGGGGCTGCTCGGGGGCGACACGGCGGCCGGGCTGCTGGGCGCCGGCGCGTGGGCGGTGATGACGGGCACGTACATGCCGATGCTCCGCTACTACCGCCAGTCGCTGTGGTCGGCCTTCCTGCTGCCGTTCACGGCCGTGCTCTATCTGTGCATGACGGTCGATTCGGCGGTGCAGCACTACCGCGGGCGCGGGGCGTCCTGGAAGGGCCGTACGTATCCGCGTCCGCGGACACGACATTCGCGCGCTTAATCATGGACATGCCCACCGCGACCGGGCGGCCCTTGATCGCCGTTCCGGCCGCCGTAGTTTTATGTACCGGCCAACCAAAAGAGGGCGGCTGACCACGGGTAACCCCCTCCTCAGCATGGGATTTACCAGAAGAGGCGCCCCTTTTCCCCACGTTCGCTCGCATTGAGCCTCGGTGGCCGCTCAGTACACGTAAAACAACCCTCTTATCGGACTCCCCACTCAGCACATCGTGGGCTTAACTTATGTGCCATGACCTCCCCCCGTTCCTACGGCGGCGCTTACTACGGCGCGCCGTCGTTCCCGGACACCCCGATCTACGACTCCCTGGTCGCAGAACGGGGCACGCCTCAGATCGCCCCGATCCGAGTGCCCGCCGCGTACGACACCGGCAGCAGCCACCTGCCGGCCCTCCCTTCGGCGCTGCCCGCCCTCCCGGCAGCCCCCTCCCAGCCCAGCCCCTCCTACGGCGGCTCCTACGGTTACCCCCAACCGCAGCCGCAGCCGTATCCGCAGCCGGTCCAGGTCCAGATGCCGCAGCCCACGCCGCTGCACCAGGCGCCCGCGCCGTACATCCCGCAGCAGGCGACGGCTCCGCGCGGCTATCCGGCGCCGCAGCCCGCCCCGTACGCGCGACCGGTCGCCACCGGGTACGAGGCGATGCGCCCGGCGGCGCCGCGCCCCGCTCCGGCGCCCGTCCAGCCCGTTCCGTACGACGACCCGTACAACCGCCCCTACCAGGGCGGTGGATACTGACCGACCGTGCGCCGGGAGCGACTGGCAGGATGAGGCCATGCCCACTCCTGTACTGCGCTCCCTGCACATCCACCCGGTCAAGTCCCTCGGCGGTTCCACGCCCGCCGAAGCGGTGGTGGAGCCGTGGGGGCTCGCCGGCGACCGCCGCTGGATGCTGATCGACACCTCGGGGAAGGCGGTCACCCAACGCGGGCACGCGCGGCTGGCGTTGGCCTCGGCCGAGCTGCTCGCCGACGGGTCGCTCCGGCTGTCCGCCCCGGGGTGCGAGCAGCTCGTCGTCGCCGTGCCGTCCGGGTCGGCGGGGACGGTCACGGTGGAGATCTTCGGCACGAAGGTGGAGGCCGTACCGGCCGGTCCCACCGCCGACGCGTGGTTCGGCGACTACCTCGACGACGAGGTGCGGCTGACGTACATGGACGATCCCGCGCACCGCCGCCCCATCGACCCGGACTACGCGCTGCCCGGCGAGACGGTCAGCTTCGCCGACGGCTACCCGCTGCTGGTCACCACCACCGCCTCGCTGGACGCCCTCAACTCGCTCATCGCACAAGGGGACCACCCGGACGAAGGCCCCCTGCCCATGGAGCGCTTCCGGCCGAGCGTCGTCGTCGACGGCACGGAGCCGTGGGAGGAGGACCGCTGGACGCGGATCGCGATCGGCGAGGTCGTCTTCCGCGTCGCCAAGCCGTGCGGCCGCTGCATCGTGACCACCACCGACCAGCGCACGGCACAGCGTGGCAAGGAGCCGCTGCGCACCCTCGCCCGGCACCGCCTCCTCGGCAAGCGGATGGTCTTCGGCCAGAACCTAGTCCCGGAGAACACCGGCACCCTCCGGGCCGGGGATCCGGTCGAGATCCTCGGGTACAGCTAGGAGCAGCGCCCCTGCGAGGCCGGAACCGTGCGCTTGGGCGGTGCCGTCACGGGAACCCGGGAGGTCCGTACGCGCGTTGACGGACACGGAAAGGGGGTGCTGGCCCGTTGCACACCGTCCTCGGGCTCTGGCGCTGGCGGCACAACCCCCTGCGCCGGGCCACCGATCTCGCGGAGGCGTGGACCGCCTTCGCCGCCCTGCTGCTGATCTGTCTGGTCGCTCCCGCCGTGGGCTGGGTTTCCGGCGCGGCGACCGAATCCGCCCTCCAGCGGACGGCGCGGATCCAACACGAACACCGCCACCCCGTCACGGCCCAGGCGACGGGCCCCGCCCGCGGACGCGAGGCGGAATCGCGCGACCCCGAGGCATCCGCCGAGCACCGGCTGCGCGAGCCCCTCGCGGCGCGCTGGACCGCGCCGGACGGCACGGTGCGGACCGGGGTGGTGACCGTCGCACGGCACAGCGTGGAGCCGGGTGACACCTTCCGCCTCTGGACGGACGACCGGGGCCGCCCGGTGGACCGGCCGATGGACGCGGACACGGTCCGCGACCACGCCGTACTGGCGGGGATCGGCGTCGCGGTCGGGTTCGCCGGCCTGGTCGAGGTGGCCCGCCGAGTCGTCGTGGGGCAGCTGACGCGGCGGCGGTACGCGCGCCTGGACCAGGAGTGGGCCAGGGCCGGCCCGGACTGGGGCAGGACGGGCGCGGACAGCTGAAGGGCACGGGGCTCGGGAGACCCGAGGGCGCCTGAGCCGGCCTGACGGCACGTACGCGAACCCGGGGGCACGTGGGGCCCCCGACCGGTCAACTCGCCCTCGTCGCGCGCGCTACGGTGGTGCGACCGTTTCGGCAGCGACGCACGACGAGGTGGGGGGCTCAGCAGCACCATGGCACAGGGCACGGTCCAGGTGACGCACACCGGCACATCGCGGTGGCGGCGCCGCACGGGCGAGTACGCCTCCCTCGCCGCGGCCCTGGAGGCGGCCGCGGACGGCGACGTCCTGACCATCGCCCCCGGTACGTACCGGGAGAATCTGATCCTGCGCCGGGCGGTCACGCTGCGCGGCACGGACGGGGCCTCGGGCTCCGTCCGGATCGCCCCGGCCGACGGCGTACCCCTGACCGTACGGGCCTCCGCGACCGTGCAGGACCTCCAGGTGGAGGGCCAGGACGGCTCGGCGCCCGCCGTGCTCATCGAGGACGGTACGCCGGAGCTCCTGGACCTGCGGATCGTGACCCGTTCGGCGTCCGGGGTCGAGGTGCGCGGGGCCGCGCGGCCCACCGTACGGCGCTGCACCGTCGACAATCCGGCGGGCGTCGGCATCGGCGTACTGGACGGCGCGGGCGGCGTGTTCGAGGAGTGCGAGGTGGTGTCGGCCGGGCAGTCCGGCGTCTCGGTGCGCGGCGGCGCGCATCCGCGCCTGGAGCGGTGCCGGATCCACCACGCCTCCGGCGCGGGCGTGTCCGTGACCGGCGAGGGCACCGGCCTGGAGGCGATCGGCTGCGAGGTGTACGAGATCAAGGGCAGCGGCGTCCAGGTGTCCGCACGGGCCACGGCGCACCTGACCGACTCGTCCGTGCACCGCACGACGGCCGACGGCATCACCCTGGACACCGACGCCGCGCTCACCCTCTCCGACTGCGACATCCACGACGTCCCGGAGAACGCCGTCGACCTGCGGTCGCGCGCCGTGCTGACGCTGACCCGCTCGACGGTACGGCGGTTCGGCCGCAACGGCCTGTCCGTGTGGGACCCGGGCACCCGCGTGGACGCCAACCAGTGCGAGATCCACGACAGCACCGGCGACTATCCGGCGGTGTGGGTCTCCGACGGCGCGGCCGCCGTCCTCGATGGGTGCCGCGTGCGCGACGTACCGGACGCCCTCTTCGTCCTCGACCGCGGCTCGCGCGTGGACGTCGTCGACAGCGACCTGTCGCAGGTGCGCAACACCGCGGTGTCGGTCAGCGACGGCGCGCTCGTACAGCTGGACGACTGCCGCATCCGGGAGGCGTCGACCGGCGCCTGGTTCCGGGACCACGGCAGTGGCGGCACGCTCAGCGGCTGCACCATCGACGCCGTGCAGACCGGGGTCATCGTCACCAAGGGCGCCGACCCGACGGTCGAGCGGTGCACGGTCACCTCCCCCGCCGAGGCGGGTTTCTACGTCTCGGCGGAGGGCCGGGGCACCTTCCACGGATGCCGGGTGACGGGCAGCGGGGGGTACGGCTTCCACGTCATGGACGGGTGCCGTACGACGCTGAGGCGGTGCCGTACGGAGCGGTGTGCGCGCGGTGGGTACGAGTTCGGTGAGGACGGCCCCGTCACGGAGGAGTGCACGAGCGACGAGAGCGGCGTGCTCACGGCGCCGGAGGGCGCCGCGCACGGCACGGTACGGACGGCGGCGCAGGCGCCCGGAGGGGGATTGTTCGGCGCGGTCCCGGCCCCGGCGGTCCCGGCACAGGCCTCCGCCCTTCCGGAACGGGCCCCGGCCCCGGCGCTCCCGGCCCCGGCGGCGCCGGACAGGCCCGTACGGGGCGCGCAGGACGTCCTGGGCGAACTGGACGCCCTGGTGGGGCTGGAGAGCGTCAAGCGGGAGGTCCGCACCCTCATCAACATGATCGAGGTCGGCAGGAAGCGCCAGGAGGCGGGCCTCAAGGCCGCCTCCGCACGCCGCCATCTGGTCTTCACCGGCTCCCCCGGCACGGGCAAGACCACCGTCGCCCGCCTGTACGGCGAGATCCTGGCCTCCCTCGGTGTGCTGGAGCGCGGTCATCTCGTCGAGGTGTCGCGGGTGGACCTGGTGGGCGAGCACATCGGCTCCACCGCGATCCGCACCCAGGAGGCGTTCGACCGGGCGCGGGGCGGGGTGCTCTTCATCGACGAGGCGTACGCCCTGTCCCCGGAGGACTCGGGGCGGGACTTCGGTCGTGAGGCAATCGACACGCTGGTGAAGCTGATGGAGGACCACCGGGACGCGGTCGTGGTGATCGTCGCCGGGTACACCGCCGAGATGGAGCGGTTCCTGACGGTCAACCCGGGCGTCGCCTCCCGGTTCTCACGGACGATCACCTTCCAGGACTACGCGCCCGACGAGCTGGTGCGGATCGTCGGGCAGCAGGCGGAGGAGCACGAGTACCGGCTCGGCGACGGCACGGGCGAGGCGCTGCTGAAGTACTTCACGGAGCTGCCCAAGGGCCCCGCGTTCGGCAACGGCCGCACCGCGCGGCAGACGTTCGAGTCGATGGTCGAGCGGCACGCGGGCCGGGTCGCGGAGCTCGCCGAGACGAGCACCGACGACCTGACCCTGCTCTATCCGGAGGACCTGCCGGACATGCCCTGAGACTCGTCCGTGCGCTGCTGCGGGACGGGCAGCGGCAGGGCGGGCGGGAGCCGGTCGAGCAGGATGGTCCGCTCCCTGACGAAGACGGGGTCCGCCCGGTAGTCGCCGTGGCCCAGGACCGGTTCGGGCAGCGGGCGTTCGGGGGTGCGCCCGTACACGATCGGGTCGCGCAGCGCCTTGTGGTCGACCTCCGGCTTGTCGCCCTCGGCGGGGAGGTTCACCGGGCCGCCGATCGGGTCCGTACGGCGCCACAGGTTGCGCCAGCAGTGCACTTCGCGGTGGAGGGCGGCCAGCGGGGCCGGGCCGAAGTAGGCCGGGAACCACCGTCCGTAGAGCCGCTCCAGCGGGGAGCCGTGCGTGAGGAGCGCGACGCGGCGGCGGGTTGCGGCCGGGAGCTGCCAGACGGCCGCCGCCGCGAGCACGCTGCCCTGGGAGTGGCCGGAGATGACCAGGCGGCCGCCGGTCCGGCCGGTCCACGACGACATCCGCCAGGCGAGGTCCGGGACGGCCCGCTCGGCGTAGCAGGGCGGCGCGAACGGATGGGCGGCGCGCGGCCAGAACGTACCGACGTCCCACAGGATGCCGATGGTGCGCCGCGCGGAAGCGTCCCGGTAGGCGCGCCGGCCCCAGGTGACGAACAGTATGAAGCCGAACCCGATCAGCCAGGAGCCGAGCGCCTGCGCGGCCTCGGCCACGCTTTCGACGAGGGGGTGCGTCCCCGCGAAGGCCTTGCCGGGCACCGTTCCGCTCGCCCGCGACCCGGCGAGGGCGACCGCGCCGAGCAGCAGGGTGGCACCGGAGAGGATGCCGACGAGACCGGGCGCCGAGTCGGTGAGCGCCGCCCGCGCGCGGACGGCGGCGATGTGGCGGGTCCGGACGGCATCGGGTTTCTCGCCCTCGTACTCCGCCTCCACCACCGGTCCGAGACGGCGGGCGGTGAGCGCGGTGCGGACGGCGAGGAAGAGCGCCGGAATCAGTAACACGAGCAGCAGCACGGGGATGACGGAGGCCTGCCAGCTGAGCAGCACCGGCGGTCCGACGATGGGGCCCTGCCCGGTGCCGGGGGTGGCCGGCCCGTCGAGCCAGTCGGCGACGCGCTGGGCGACCCCGCCGCTCATCACGCCGCCGAGTGCGCAGGCCAGCATGGCGACGGTGGGCCCGCCGAGCCCGTACAGGACGGTGCGCGTGTGCGGGGCGCGGCGGTGGAGGTGCAGGGCGACGGCGGCGAGGGCCAGGACGAGGACGCCCTGGGCGAGGGTGATGACGCTGAAGGCGGTGTCCCCGGGGAGGGTGCGCGCGGAGCGCCAGCCGGGGCGGGACCAGGCGGCGTATCCCATGGCGAAGGCGAGCAGGGCGAGGGACGAGCCGGGCAGCCAGCCGACCAGGGCGCGGTCGAGCCGGTTGTCGAGCCGCTTCTCGCTGCGCCCGCGGCGGCACACCACCCACGTCACGACCACCGCACCGAGCAGCAGGGCGCCTTCCAGGGCCCAGCCGAGCAGCTCGCGCGTGGCGCTCCCCGCGCTCCGGTCGTGGCGGGCCGCCGCGCCGCCGACGGCGGCGGCGATGGTGAGGAACCCGGCGGCGGTGTGCGCGGCGCGCAGCCGGGCGACGAGGCGGCGGCCGTACCAGAAACCGGGGCGGCCGAGCGCGGGCCGCTGCTGCCGGCCAGTCGTGCCGTCGCCGTCCTGCTCGCCGCGCGGCGGGCGTTGTGCCTCGTACGCGCTCCACGTGCGGTTGGAGAGGTACCACAGGAGCCCGACGAGCGCGGCGGGGACCAGCGCGGCGAGCGCGAGGCGGCGGCCGGGCTGCGACCACCAGCCGCCGTTGGTGACGGACAGGAAGCCGAGCCAGGGCCGCTCGTCGGCGCAGCGGGCGGAGCCCGCGCACTGCCAGGCCGTCAGGTCCAGGGCGACCTCGCAGGCGGCGGCGGTGAGCAGGACGGTGAGGCTCAGCGCGACGAGCCGTACGAGCACGCCGTAGAGCCGGACGGCGGCGGCCCGCCCTTCGGCCGGCGGCCGCATCCAGTGCGCGAGGTTGACCACCATGAACGGCAGGAGCAGCAGCCACAGGGCGCGCGATCCGTTGCCGGAGGTGAGGTTGCACCAGCAGTACGCCTCCGGGACGGGGCCGTGGCGGAAGCGTTCGGGCTCCTTCTCGGCGTCCTTGTCGACGGTACGGCGGAAGATGGCGGCGGTGTTGTCGCCGGTCACCCGTACGGTACGGGGGTCGTCGAGCATCTCCTCGGGCGTGGTGCCGCCGACGCCGTGGACGAGGAGTTCGAGCGCGGCTCCGGGGCCGGCGGGCTCCGTGGTGGCTGGGTGCACTTCGGCGGCTCGCTCTCTGCGTGGCGGAAAGGGGTGGGGGCGGGATGGGAGCGCTTGACAAGAATCGTCCATGGGGGCGGCGATGTGTACGGCTCATTCACGCAATCTCCCCGCCGTACCGCGCTGTGGGGCGCGTGGCAGGATGAGGGGTCCCTGGCGAGCGGTGTCGACGACGTGGAAGGACCGGCCCCTGCGGTGAGCGACAACCAGAACCTCCTCGCGGAGCAGCGGCGCGCCTTGATCCTGGAGGAGGTGCGGCGGCGCGGCGGGGTGCGGGTCAACGAACTCACCCGCAGGCTCAACGTGTCGGACATGACGGTACGCCGCGACCTGGACGCGCTGGCCCGTCAGGGCGTCGTCGCGAAGGTGCACGGCGGGGCGGTGCCGGTGGCCGAGGCGAGCACGCACGAGCCGGGCTTCGAGGCGAAGTCGTCGCTGGAGCGGAGCGCGAAGGAGGACATCGCGCGGGCGGCCGCCGCGATGGTGGCGCCGGGCAGCGCGATCGCCCTGTCGGGCGGGACCACCACGTACGTGCTGGCGCAGCACCTGCTGGACGTGCCGGACCTGACGGTGGTGACCAACTCGGTGCGGGTGGCGGACGTGTTCCACGCGGCGCAGGGCACGGCGCCGGGCGCGGCGACCGTGGTGCTCACCGGCGGGGTCCGGACGCCGTCGGACTCGCTGGTCGGGCCGGTGGCCGATCAGGCCATCCGTTCGCTCCACTTCGACGTGCTGTTCCTCGGGGTGCACGGCATCTCGGTGGAGGGGGGCCTGTCCACGCCGAACCTGGCGGAGGCCGAGACCAACCGTCGTCTCGTCCGTTCCGCACGGCGGGTGGTGGTGGTCGCCGACCACACCAAGTGGGGCACGGTGGGCCTGAGTTCCTTCGCCCGCCTGGACGAGGTCGACCATCTGGTGACGGACGCGGGTCTGTCGGCCGAGGCGCGCGCGGAG
Source organism: Streptomyces sp. NPDC003036 (assembly GCF_040611175.1). Classification (NCBI taxonomy): domain Bacteria; kingdom Bacillati; phylum Actinomycetota; class Actinomycetes; order Kitasatosporales; family Streptomycetaceae; genus Streptomyces; species Streptomyces sp. NPDC003036. The sequence continues at coordinate 94,522 of NZ_JBEXNO010000020.1, forward strand.
ATGGCGGAACACCTGCCGGGCCTGATCGTGGCGGGTGAGGACGGCGGCGCGGACACGGGCGCTGACGCGGTCGCGGGCGAGGGCTGATTCCCGGGGTGGCCGTTTTCCGGATCGAGCGATGGGCGCCGCTGGACGCCGCCGAGGCGTGGCGGCGGGTGACCGACTGGCCGGCGCACGGGGCCCGCGTGCCGTTGACCCGGGTGGCCGTGGTGCCGGAGGGGCCGACGCGCCGCGGCAGCCGGATCAACGCGCGTACCGGGGCCGGGCGGTTCGGGTTCGACGATCCGATGGAGGTCGTGCGCTGGGAGCCTCCCGGGCCAGGCCGGACGGTGGGCCTGTGCCGGCTGGAGAAGCGCGGGCGGGTGGTCGCCGGATGGGCCGAGATCGCCGTCCACGCGGTCACGGACCGCCGTACACGTGTGACGTGGACCGAGGAGCTGCGCGTACGGGGCCTGCCGCGCGCCTGCGACGGGCTGCTGGCGCGCGCCGGGCGGCTGGTCTTCGGGCGGGCCCTGGCCGGGCTGCTCGAACCCCGGTGAGCTGCTCGGCTCCCGGCGAGTCGGCCCGGCGCGGGTCACGTCGCCGCCGCCCTCACTCCGGCCAGGAGCCGCTGTGCAGGAACTCGTCGATGGCGGCGCTGTACGGGGCGATGTCCAGGCCCTGTTCGGCCAGCCAGTGGTCGGAGTAGTACTTGTCCAGATAGCGCTCGCCGGGGTCGCAGATCAGCGTGACGACGCTGCCGGTGCGGCCTTGCGCCACCATCTCGGCCACGATCTTCAGCGCGCTCCACAGGCCCGTTCCGGTGGAGCCGCCCGCCTTGCGGCCGATGGCGTTCTCCAGCGCCCGTACGGCGGCGATGCTCGCCGCGTCCGGCACCTTCATCATCCGGTCGATGACGCCGGGCACGAAGCTCGGCTCCATGCGGGGGCGGCCGATGCCCTCGATGCGGGAGCCGCAGTCACTGGCGGCCAGCGCGTTGCCGGTGGTCCACCCCTCGAAGAAGCAGGAGTTCTCCGGGTCGGGGACGCAGATGCGGGTGTCGTACTGCATGTAGTGCACGTAGCGGGCGATGGTCGCCGACGTGCCGCCCGTGCCCGCCGTGGCGACGATCCACGCCGGTTCCGGATAGCGCTCCAGGCGCATCTGCTGGTAGATCGACTCCGCGATGTTGTTGTTGCCGCGCCAGTCGGTGGCGCGCTCCGCGTACGTGAACTGGTCCATGTAGTGGCCGCCGGTGCGGGCGGCGAGGGCCGCGGCCTCCTCGTACATCATGCGGGAGTCGTCGACGAAGTGGCACTGGGCGCCCTGGAATTCGATGAGCCGGATCTTCTCGGGGCTGGTGGTGCGCGGCATGACGGCGATGAAGGGCACGCCGATGAGGCTCGCGAAGTACGCCTCGGAGACGGCCGTCGAGCCGCTGGACGCCTCGATGAGGGGCTTGTCGGGGCGGATCCAGCCGTTGCACAGCCCGTAGAGGAAGAGCGAACGCGCCAGGCGGTGCTTGAGGCTGCCGGTGGGGTGGGTGGACTCGTCCTTCAGGTAGAGGTCGATCCCCCACCGCTCGGGCAGCGGGAAGCGCAGCAGGTGCGTGTCGGCGGACCGGGTGGCGTCGGCCTGGACCTTGCGTACGGCTTCCTTCAGCCATGCGCGGTAGTCCGGATCGCTCCGGTCCACATCGATGGTGGGCGCCGGTTGGTTTGTCCCGGCGGCCCCTGTCGTCCCAGCCTGCTCAACAGGGCTCACGCGTTGCGCTCCTCAACTGTCTCCACTGCTGTCTCTCTGCGAACATACCCTCCTCACCTGCGCAAACGTTCACTTTGATGCTCCATAGGACCGGCTTGGGGAACGGCCGGCCGACGCGCCCTGGTGCACACGCGGGTACTTGGGCAGACTGACCGCACCGGCAAGCCGCACGAAGGGGGCGGGAGAGTCATGGCTGGGCCTGATTTCAGCGCCACGGGCGTACGGATCGAGCGGTGGCCGCGTTCGCTGACGAGGGCGGGCGAGGTCCTGATCGAGGACGGCAGGCTGGCCCTGCTCACCAGCTACGGGCGGGTGATCGACAGTGCGCCGGTGCGCGCGGTCCGGGCGGGCAGGCCGTGGTTCGCGGGGCGCGGCGACGCGACCGTGGCGACGCTCAACGGCCACCGCTACCGCCTGACCATGGGGCGGCGCGGCCGTGGGCCGGGCGGGGCCGCGGCCCTGGCCGGGCGCTTCCTGGAGGCGGTCCGCACGGCCGGCACGGCGAGGGACCGGGCCAGGGACCGCGCGAGGTACCGGGCCGGCGATTGAGCCAAGGACCGAGACAGACACCGAACCGCGATCGGTGGCCGCGAGTTGCACAACGGTCACCGCTGGTTCACGCTGGTTTGACATCACTACTCAGGGTGCACCGGCGGTGACGCTGCGATCCAGCCCGCCGGACCGAACAGCCAGCCATCCACTGGATCCGATCTCCGTCTTCTTCCGGACCTATTTCGGGGAGTCGCAGCCGTGATCAGCCAGGCAAGCAGGCAGTGCACGGTAGAGCTCCAAGCCCTGCCGTCGCGGATCGGTCAGGTCCGCAGAATCGTGTCGGCGCAACTGCGCTACTGGAATCTCGACAGTCTGATCGAGAAAGCCGCACTCGGTGTCACCGAGCTGCTGACCAACGTCCACCAGCACGCCCAACCGGACAAGGTGTGCACCGTCGAGCTCGAGCTGCTGCTCGACCGGCTGACGGTCTCGGTCCACGACCACGACCCCCGCCTCCCGACGGTCCTGGAACTCAACCCCGCCGACCCGCTTCCCACTTCGGGGCGCGGCTTGGCCCTGATAGAGGCGTTCAGCGAGAGCTGGGGCGCGCGGCCGCAGGGCGACACCGGCAAGGTCGTCTGGTTCACGCTTCCGGCGCCTTCGGCCACTCCCCTGCCGCCGATCCCGTCGCTCCCGGTGTACGGGGCGGCCGGCGGCGCACCGTTCACGGAACCGGTCCCCTTCGAGACGGTCGAGACCGTGCGCGAACGGCCTCCGGCCGACCGATCGCCCGCCGTGGCGGGCTGACCGGACGGCACGGCACACGGCCGGATGCCACGGCCGGGCGCCTGTACGGCGGCGAGGACCCCCTCGTCGCCGTACAGGTATGCCCGCACCTCTGTACCTACTGTTATGTACAGTACGATCATGAGCACTCACGACCGGCTGATCGAGGCCACGCGGGACCTGCTGTGGGAGCGGGGTTACGTCGGCACCAGCCCCAAGGCCATCCAGCAGCGGGCCGAGGCGGGCCAGGGCAGCATGTACCACCACTTCGCCGGGAAGCCCGCCCTGGCGCTCGCCGCCATCCGCCGTACCGCCGAGGAGATGCGCGCCGCCGCCGAGTCCGCCCTGGGCGGCAGCGGACCGGCGTACGCGCGCATCGAGGCCTACCTGCGGCGGGAGCGCGACGTGCTGCGCGGCTGCCCGGTCGGACGGCTGACGATGGACCCGGAGGTCATCGCCGACGCAGAGCTGCTCGCCCCGGTCGAGGAGACCCTGGCCTGGCTGCGTGACCGGCTTTCCGGGATCGTCCAGGAGGGCCTGGACAGCGGAGAGTTCACCGGGCCGCTCGACCCGCGGGACACGGCGGCGGCCATCGTCGCGACCGTCCAGGGCGGCTACGTACTGGCCCGCGCGTCGGGCTCCCCCGCCCCCTTCGACACCGCCGTGAGCGGCCTGCTCACGCTGCTGGCCGCCCGCACCGCCGCCTGAGGAGACCCCGCCGTGCACGCCATGCAGTACGAGATCACCCTGCCCGCCGACTACGACATGGACATCATCCGCCGTCGGGTCGCGACGGAGGGACACCTCCTCGACGACTTTCCGGGGCTGGGTCTGAAGGCCTACCTGATACGGGAGCGCGCGGACGGCTCCCCCGTGAACCAGTACGCGCCCTTCTACCTGTGGACGGCGCCCGAGGGCATGAACGCCTTCCTCTGGGGCCCCGGTTTCCAGGGCATCGTCCAGGACTTCGGACGCCCCGAGGTACAGCACTGGACCGGCCTCTTGTACGAGGAGGGCCCCGCGGCCGCGGCCGCGCCCCGCACCATGACGCGCCGCCGGGTGCGTACGGACGGGAACGAGAAGCCCGCCGACACCGTGGGGCGCGCACTGGAGGAGCACCGGTCGCAGGCTGGTGCGGAGGGGGTGGTGGCCGCCGCCCTCGCCGTGGACCCGCGCCACTGGGAGCTGCTGCACGTCACCTTCTGGGCCGGGGACGCGCCGCGTCCGGCGGGCGGTGAGGTGTACCGCGTCCTGCATCTGTCGGCACCGGAACGGCACCGGCTGCCCCGGGGGCGGCAGTGGTGAGGGCGCGGGCGGCTCGGAAGAGCCTCAGCTCGGCTGCGACGACACCGTGTGCGGTGCGGGGGTGGAGCGGCGGGCGAGGTCGGGCAGGACGGTGGCCAGGCCGGCCAAGGCCATGGCCGCGCCCAGCCAGAGGGGGGCGCGCAGGCCCCAGACCTCGATCACGACGGCGCCTATGGAGGAGCCGAGGATGATGCCGAGGGTGATGAAGGAGGAGTGGACGGTGTTGACGAGCGGGCCGGGGTTGCCGGCGCGCTGGACGCGGGTCGCCATCGCCGGGTTCATGGTGACGCCGGCCAGGCCGATGCCCATCATGCAGACGACGGCCGGGGCGGGCAGGTCGGCGAGGAGGGCGAAGCCGGTGAGGAACAGCAGGTTGAGCACCAGCCCGATGGCGAGCACCGGCACCGTGTGGCGGTCGGCGAAGCGGCCGACGATGTTGTTGCCGACGACGGTGGCGGCACCGTAGGCGATCAGCAACAGGGGGACGGTGCCGCTGGAGAAGCCGGTCACGTCGGTGAGGATCGGGTTGAAGTAGCTGAAGGCCGAGAAGGTGGCGCCGATGATGAGGGTGCTGGTGGACAGCGCGAGCCACAGCTTGGGCTTCCGGAAGACGCCGAGCTCCCGGCGGAAGCCACCGCCGCCCTCGGCGCGCTCCATGCGCGGCACGCCGATGAGCGTGGCGACGGCGGCGATCACGGTGATCAGGGTGATGGCCCAGAAGGCCGCGCGCCAGCCGAACCGTTCACCGACCAGCGTGGCGATCGGCAGTCCGAGCAGGGTGCCGAGCATCAGGCCGTTCATCGCGACCGCGATCGCGCGGCCGCGGACCTCGGGACGGGTGAGCTGGACGCACAGGGAGATGCCCACGCCGAAGAAGGCCTGGGACGCGATGCCGGTGATGATCCGCGCGGCCATCATCGTGGAGTAACCGGTCGCCGTGGCGGCCAGTACGTTGCCCGCCAGGAAGACGGCGAACAGCGCCATCAGGGCCGTGCGCGGGCGCAGGTTCATCAGGGCCACGGTCAGGAGCGGCCCGCCGGCCGCCATGGCCACCGCGAACGCGGTGATGAGGTAGCCGATCTGCGGAATGGTCGCGTTCAGGCCGTCGGCCATCTGCGGCATCAGACCGGCGACCACGAACTCGCTGGTCACCATGGCGAAGATGCCGAGTGCCAGGACGTATACGGCGCGAGGCACGGTTGCTCTCCCTCTCCTTCGGGTGCTCGGCGGACCGGATCAGGTTATGTATTGATCGGTCCAAAACTTGGTCATGGAAAATCGCCGCGTGGGGCGAGGTGCGCGTCAGCGACTGGGTGATTCCGGGGACTCCCGGAACTCAGCAGGTCAGGGCGTCCATGGCGACGTCGGCGATGGACTCCAGGACGGCCCGGTCGGCACCGCCCTGACTGGAGACGCGCATGCCGCCGATGGCCGCGTTGACGAAGCGGGCCAGCGCCCCGGCGTCCCGGGTGGACGTGATGCTGCCGTCCCGCCGCCCCTCCTCGATCACCGCACGCAGGGCCACCAGCCGGCGGGCCGTGTCACGCTCCAGCATCCCCGCCGCGCGGGCGTCCCGACCGGCCAGCTCCACCGTGGTGTTCACGGTCAGACAGCCCAGGGCGCGACCACCCGCCCGGTGCTCCGTCTCGCCCTCCACGACCATGGCGAACAGGGCGCGGAGGCGGTCGGCGGCACTGAGCCGTTCGTCCTCGAGAACGGCCAGCTGGGCCGTCGTCATGGTGTCGATGTAGCGGGCCAGCGCACGCGTGAACAAGTCGTGCTTGCTCTTGAACGTGTTGTAGATGCTGCTGCGCCCCAACCCCGTGGCTTCGCACAAGTCCTGGGTGGAAGTGGCCTCATAGCCCTTCTCCCAGAACGTACGCATCGCCGCGCCCAGGGCCCTTTCCTCGTCGAACATCCGCGGTCGAGCCATGCCCCGAGCCTAACCGTTTTGGATCGTTCGTTGCAATACTTTCTGTGGCAACGTCTAAGAGGTCTGTGCCGCCGCCGCGGGACGGCCCAGCGTGGCGAGCGGGTCGTCGAGGACCGGCTGCCACGCCAGCTCCGCCGCTCCCACCAGGCTGTTGTGGTCCAAGGTGCAGCCCAGGATGGGCACCACGCCGCTGCGGCCCCACAGGCTGCGGTCGGCGACCACGGCGCGCAGCCGTTCGGGGTCGGCGGCGAGGAGCTCGCGGTGGAGGCCGCCGAGGATGATCCGGTCGGGGTTGAGGATGTTGACCAGGCCGGCCAGGCCGAGGCCGAGGCGGTCGATGAGCTCCTCGGTGGCGGCGCGTACGGCCGGGTCGTCGCCCTCCGTACGGAGCAGGTCGCGGGCCTGCTGCAGCAGGGACACCTCGGGGCCCGGGTCGCGCCGCGCGGCGGTGAGGAAGGCGAGCGGATCGGTCTCGACGTCGAGGCAGCCGCGGCTGCCGCAGTGGCAGGGGCGCCCGCCCTCGGGGTGGACGGTGAGGTGGCCGACCTCCAGGGCGAGGCCGGAACTGCCGGTGTGCAGGCGCCCGTCCAGGACCAGGGCGCCGCCGACGCCGCGGTGCCCGGTGGCGACGCAGAGCAGGTGCTGGGCACCGCGGCCCGCGCCGTGGCGGTGCTCGGCGAGGGCGGCCAGGTTGACGTCGTTGCCGGCGAAGGCGGGGCCCTCGATGCCCGCCTTGCGCACCTGTGCGGCGAAGATGTCCCGGACGGGCGCCCCGGCCGACCAGGCGACGTGCAGCGGGTTGAGCGCCGTCCCTTCCGGTTCGGCGACCGCGGACGGTACGGCGAGCCCGGCGCCCACGCACCGGCGCCCGCTCTCGCGCAGCAGCCGGGCGCCCTCCTCGACGACGGCCGCGAGCACCTGGGCCGGATCGGCCGTGACGGTCACGCAGCCGGGGGCGGTGGCCACGATGCGGCCGCCGAGGCCCACGAGGGCCGCGCGGAAGCCGTCGGCGTGGACCTGAGCCGCGAGGGCGACGGGGCCGTTCTCGTCGACGATGAGCCGGTGGGAGGGGCGGCCCTGGGAGCCGGCCGCCGCGCCGGGGCGGGAGTCGACGCGGATCAGCCCGAGCGCTTCGAGTTCGGCGGCGACGGCGCCGGCGGTGGCGCGGGTGACGCCGAGCTCGGCGGTGAGCACGGCGCGGGTGGGCGCGCGACCGGTGTGCACCAGTTCGAGCGCGGGGCCGAGTGCGCTGCGGCCCCTGTCCAGCCGTGATCGGGTCATGGTCGCCTTGCCGTTCATGGGGCCGAGTCTCCCATGATCCAGCATGCGGACGGCCTGCCCGGTCCCGTCCACCGCCCGGGCCCAACCCCCTCCCGCGCGGGCCCCGGCCTCGCCCCGCGCCGGGGCCCGACCCCGTCCCGCGCCGGTCCGCGAACTGTTTCGGCCGGTCGTGGGCGGGTACTGCGGGTGGCTGACGCAAGCTGCGCGGGCGGCGCGAGGTGACGGGAGGCCCCATGGCACGCTCCGACACCAAGGCGGTGGTACGGGCGCTGCTCGACGAGCAGGCGCGCACGTACGCGGAGGAGGCCGGGATCCACCTCAAGGACACCCCGCAGCCGCTGTACCAGCTGCTGGTGCTGGCTCATCTGCTGAGCGCGCGCATCCGCGCCGACATCGCGGTCGCGGCCGCGCGCGCCCTGTTCGCCGCCGGGATGAAGGACGCGCGGCACATGCGCGACGCCACCTGGCAGCAGCGGGTCGACGCACTCGGAGAGGGCGGTTACCGCCGGTACGACGAGCGGACGGCCACCCAGCTGGGTCAGGTCGCCGAGCTCGTCCTCGACGCGTACGGCGGCGATCTGCGCCGGATGCGCGAGAAGGCCGACGGTGACCTGGACCGGTTGCGCGCGCTGCTGCAGGAGGCGCCGGGCATCGGCCCCGCCGGGGCGGACATCTTCCTGCGGGAGGTGCAGGGCGTCTGGCCGGAAGTGGCGCCGTACCTGGACCGCAAGACGCTGGACGGCGCGAGACGGCTGGGGCTGCCCACGGACCGCGACCAGCTGGCCGGCCTGGCCGGCGAGGCGGAGCTGCCGGCTCTCGCCGCCGCGTTGGTGCGCGCCGCGCTGGACAAGGACGTCGTCGAGGACGTCCAGGAGACAGTCAACGAGACCTGACCAAGGGAGGACCGGATGAGCACCGCCGACCGCGGCGAACTTCCGCTGCCCGACTACGACCAGCTGCCCGTCGGAGCGCTGGAGCACCGCATCCGGGCGCTCAGCGGCGAGCAGATCGACCAGCTGGTGCACTACGAGCACGCGCACGCCGACCGCCCCATGGTCGTCCAGGTCCTGACGGCCCGCAAGCACCAGCTGGAGCAGGGGGCTACCCCGTCCGGTGGCGATCCGGGCGCGTTCCAGCCCGAACATCCGGGCAAGGCCCAGGCCGGCTCGCCGGTCTCGCCCTCCGGCTCGCCGCAGCCGATCCACCCGCCGCCGCACGGCACGCCGTTCCAGTCCGGCAAGCCGAAGGGGAACATGGAACGGCCCTGACGGGGCCCGCCGCGGAGCTCACCGCCCGCGGGGGTGAGAGGGGCCGCCCGGACCGGCGCGGTTGTACGCCGGTCCGGGCGGCCCCTATCCTGACTTTGTGCCGCACCTAAACAAACTACGGACGGCCGTTCCGGGGGAATCAGGCGGAGACACCGCCGCACGCTCCCTGACCCGCCTCCGCACCGCCCTGACCTTGTTCTTCGCCCTCGACGGCTTCCTCTTCGCCGGCTGGGTGGTCCGCATCCCCGCGATCAAGGAGCAGACCGGCTCCTCCCCCAGCGACCTCGGGCTCGCCCTGCTGGGCGTGTCGGCCGGCGCCGTCCTGACCATGACCCTCACCGGCCGGCTCTGCCGCCGCTTCGGCACCCACCCGGTCACGGTGGCGGCCGGCGTCCTGCTCTCGCTGAGCATCGCGCTGCCGCCGCTGACCCACTCGGCGCTCGCGCTCGGCCTGGTGCTGCTGGTCTTCGGCACCGCGTACGGCGGCATCAACGTGGCCATGAACAGCGCCGCCGTCGAGCTCGTCGCCGCGCTGCGCCGCCCGGTGATGCCCAGCTTCCACGCCGCCTTCAGCCTCGGCGGCATGCTCGGCGCCGGACTCGGCGGACTCGTCGCGGGTGGCCTCGCGCCCCGCACGCACCTGCTGGGCCTCACCGTCACCGGCCTCCTCGTGACCGCCGCGGCCGGTTCCGTACTGCTGCGCCATCCCTGCCCCGCCCCGGCGGAGGCGCTTCCCTCGGACGAGCCCGCGCCGCGGCGCATGGACCGCCGGACACGCGGCCTGGTCACGGTCTTCGGGGTGATCGCGCTCTGCACGGCGTACGGGGAGGGCGCGATGGCCGACTGGAGCGCGCTCCACCTGGAGCAGGACCTGGACGCCCATCCGGGCGCGGCGGCCGCCGGCTACTCGCTCTTCGCGCTCGCCATGACCGCCGGGCGCCTCTCCGGTACGGCGCTGCTGCAGCGGCTCGGCCAGACCCGGACGCTGGTTGCGGGCGGGTTGGCCGCGGCCGCCGGGATGCTGCTGGGCGCGCTCGCGCCGACGGTGTGGCTCGCCCTGCTGGGCTTCGCGGTCACGGGCCTCGGCCTGGCGAACATCTTCCCCGTCGCGGTGGCCCGCGCGGGCGCGCTGGCCGGCGCGGGCGGGGTGGCCGCCGCGTCGACGCTCGGCTACGGCGGCATGCTGCTGGGGCCGCCGGCGATCGGGTTCCTGGCCGACTGGTTCTCGCTGCCGGTCGCGCTGACGACGGTGGCCATGCTGGCCGCCGGGGCGGCGATGATCGGTTACGCGGTGCGGGGCGCGTCGGTCGGGGACGCGTCGGTGGGGGGCGCGTCGGCGCGGGAAATAGCCGGGCCGGAGGCCGGTGGCCGCTGACACAATCCCCGCATGGAGATCACCGAGTACCTCGAAACCCTCGCCCGCGAGGGCCGATTGATGGCCGAGGCCGCCGAGAAGGCCGGCCTCGACGCGCCCGTGCCGCCCTGTCCCGGATGGCGCGTGCGGGACGCGCTGCGGCACACCGGCGTGGTGCACCGCTGGGCCACCGCGTTCGTCGTGGAGGGGCACGGCTCCTTCCACCCCATGGCGGACGAGCCCGACCTGGACGGCGACGAACTCGTGGCGTGGTTCCGGGAGGGCCACGGGCTCCTCGTCCAGGCGCTGTCGGACGCGCCCGACTCCCTGGAGTGCTGGACCTTCCTGCCCGGGTCCTCGCCGCGCGGGTTCTGGTCGCGGCGCCAGGCGCACGAGACGGCCGTCCACCGGGTGGACGTCCAGGCGGCGCTCGGCGACGCGGCGCTCGGGCCGGTGGACGCGGAGTTCGCCGCCGACGGGATCGACGAGCTGCTGTGCGGCTTCCACGCGCGGGAGAAGAGCCGGGTGCGTACGCAGGAGCCGGCCGTCCTGCGCGTACGGGCGACCGACACCGGCGATGTGTGGACCGTACGGCTGTCGGCCCAGCCGCCGCGGGCGACGCGGGGCGACGACGGGGGCGCGGCCGACTGCGAGCTGAGCGGCCCGGCGGAGCGGCTCTACCTGGCGCTGTGGAACCGGCTGCCGCAGAGCGCCGTGACCGTCACGGGCGACGAGCGCCTGGCGCGGCTGTGGCGGGAGACCTCCGCCATCATCTGACGGTTGGAGTGCTCAGGCCCGGCAGGCGGTCCCCTGGCCGGAGGCGTCCGGCGATCCCGGCTGCGCTTCGGCCAGCGCCCGGCCGAGCACGGCGCGCTGCAGGGGCCGCACCTCGGCGTGCCGCGCGCGCCCCAGGTCCGTCAGGGCGACCTCGACCCCGCGCCGGTCCTGGCTGCACATGCCGCGCGTGACGAGGCCCTCCTTCTCCAGGCGGGCGACGAGCCGGGACAGGGCGCTCTGGCTGAGGTGCACCCGGGACGCGAGCTCCTGGACGCGGTAGGACAAGCCGTCCCCCTCGGCCGCGGCCTCGGCCAGGGCGTCGAGGACCTCGAAGTCGCTGGCGCCGAGACCGTAGGGATGCAGCTCGCGGTCGAGTTCGCAGGTCGTACGGGCATGCAGGGCACGCACGCCGTGCCACCGCTCGACGAGCGCACGCTCGGAGTTCGTCGCAGCCATGGGCACAAGTTACCAGAGAGGAGGGGCTTCGTTGCAACGGAATTAAATGCGTTTGCATTCAATGCAAGCGCATGTACTGTGCTCCGCATGAATTCTCCGCTCAACGGTTCGTCCCCCTCGTCGCAGGAGCGCTGGAGCCCCCGCCTGTGGGGCACCCTGCTGGTGCTCTGCGCCGCGATGTTCCTCGACGCCCTCGACGTGTCCATGGTCGGCGTCGCCCTGCCGTCCATCGGCGCCGACCTGGGCCTGTCCACCGCCACCCTGCAGTGGATCGTCAGCGGCTACATCCTCGGCTACGGAGGCCTGCTCCTCCTGGGCGGCCGGGCCGCCGACCTCCTCGGCCGCCGCCGCGTCTTCCTCATCGCGCTCGCCGTCTTCGCGCTCGCCTCCCTGCTCGGCGGTCTCGTCGACTCCGGCCCGCTGCTGATCGCCAGCCGCTTCATCAAGGGCCTCAGCGCCGCGTTCACCGCGCCCGCCGGACTCTCGATCATCACCACCACCTTCAAGGAGGGGCCGCAGCGCAACCGGGCCCTGTCCATCTACACGACCTGCGCCGCCACCGGCTTCTCCATGGGCCTGGTGCTCTCGGGCCTGCTCACCGAGCTGAGCTGGCGCTGGACCATGCTGCTCCCCGCGCCGATCGCCCTCATCGCCCTCGTCGTCGGTCTGCGGATGATCCCGCACAGCGACCGCGAGGACGCCCGCGGCGGTTACGACCTGCCGGGCGCCGTCACCGGCACGGCCGCGATGCTGCTGCTGGTCTTCACCGTCGTCGAGGCGCCCGAGGCGGGCTGGGCCTCCGCCCGCACCCTGCTGTCGTTCCTGGCGGCCGCCGTCCTGCTCGCCGCGTTCGTGGCCATCGAGCGGCGCACCGCGAGCCCGCTGCTGCGCCTCGGCGTGCTGCGCTCCGGCTCGCAGCTGCGGGCCCAGCTGGGCGCCGCCACGTTCTTCGGCTCGTACGTCGCCTTCCAGTTCATCGTGACGCAGTACATGCAGGGGCTGCTCGGCTGGAGCGCGCTCCAGACCGCGCTCGCCTTCCTGCCGGCCGGTCTGCTGGTGGCGCTCTCCTCCACCAAGGTCGGTGACGTGGTGGACCGGTTCGGTACGCCGCGGGTGATCGCGACCGGCTTCGCGCTGCTCGTCGCCTCGTACGCGATCTTCCTCCAGGTCGACCTCACCCCTCGGTACGCGGCCGTCATCCTGCCGTCGATGCTGCTGCTGGGCGCGGCCTGCGCGCTGACCTTCCCGTCGCTCAACATCCAGGCGACGAACGGCGTGGACGACGACGAGCAGGGCATGGTCTCCGGTCTGCTGAACACCTCCGTCCAGGTGGGCGGCGCCATCTTCCTCGCCGTGGTGACGGCCGTGATCACGGCCGGCGGCGCCGAGGGCGGCTCCCGGCAAGCGGTCCTGGACAGCTTCCGGCCCGGCCTGGCCGTGGTCACCGCCATCGCGGTCGTCGGCCTGCTCATCACCCTGACCGGTCTGCGCCGCGCCCGTACGGGCGGGCCATCGGTGGTGGTCGCCAAGTCGACGACGCCGGTGGCCGCTGTGGCCGACGACGCGGCCGAGGCCGTCGCCGTACGGGACTGACGCCACGCCAGGTGGTTCTCGCGGCCGGTGGGTTGTGCGCTTGCCCACCGGCCGCCCGCTTGTCAGACTGCCGGGCATGGGGACCAGGACACAGGCGCAGCGTGACGCCATGACCGTCGAGATCGGCTACGCCCTGGTGACCGGCGTCTTCGTCGCGGCGGGGCTCTTCTGTCTGATGGCGGCCCCCGTGGTCGGCCTCGACCTGGACGGCGGCGCCGAGCGGTCGGTGCTGGTCGCGGCCGCCGTCACCGCGTGCCTGGGGTTCGTGGCCCGCGTCGTCCGCGTGCTGTGGCGGTTCGGGGGCGGACGGGCGGCCGGGCCGGAGGCGTAAGCCGGTACGCCGCGCTCAACCGCGCGAGCCGCACCGGCGGATCCTGCGCCAGGACCGGCGCTCCTGCCGAACGCCGTGCACGCGCCCGCCGGGTAGCGCTCGGTCCGGGGATTCGGTCCGGAATTCGGTCCGTATGCGACGATCACGGGATGCGGCGGCCCCGGGGCTGCCGCTCTTGACCGAGTGGGGAGTCAGGTGGAGGACGACGAGATACGCGCGCACTTCGACGGCCGCGCCCGCGTCGCGCTGCAGCCCGGCCGGTTCACCGACGCGATGCGGCACCGGGCCGACGAGATGGCCCACGCGCTCGGCTACCGGCTGCTCGCCGTCCGCACCACCTGGCCCAGCGGAGTCCAGCTCGACTACGAGCGCGACGACTCCCCGCAAGCCCACCGCCGCAGGGAGCTGGCCATCGCCCGGCTGCGGGCCGGCGGGCCGCTGCTGTCGGGAATCGAGCCGCCCCCGCCACCGCCGCCGGGTCCGCCGCCTCCGGCTCCCGCGGGGCCTCCCCGGCGGCCGGTCCGGCCGCCCGCGGAGCCCCCGCCGCCGCCTTCCAGCGTGGGACCGGCCGGACCCCGGATTCCGCCGCCGCCTCCGTATCCGCCTCCGCCGCCTCCCCCGCCTGCGCCTCCGGCCGCACCCGCCGGCTGACGGCCCCGCGCCACGCCGGGCGCGCGCCGGACAGGCACGCCGGGTGCGCCGCCGCGTCAGCCCTCGACGCGGCGGTCCAGGGCGTCCAGGGCCCGGCGCGCCACCCCGTGCGAGCGGATGAGGCCCGCCAGCGTCGTCACGCCGCGGGTGATGTCCGCGAAGGCGTGCCACGCCGGGCGGAAACCGGTGATCGCCGCGTGCAGCAGCCCGGGCCGGCGCTCGAACAGCGCCAGCATCCGCCGGCCGACCGCCATCTCCACGCCCAGGCCCGACTTGATGGCGAACGCGTAGTTCAGCGCCTGCCGCCGCGCGTCGACCGCGTCGTGGGACTCGGCGAGCCGCACCGCCCACTCCCCCGCCAGCCGCCCGGAGCGCAGCGCGTACGAGATGCCCTCGCGGGTCCACGGCTCCAGCAGCCCGGCCGCGTCCCCGCACACCAGCACCCGGCCCCGCGACAGCGGCGAGTCGTCGCTGCGGCAGCGGGTCAGGTGGCCCGACGAGAGGGCCGGTTCGAAGCCGGCGAGCCCGAGACGGGCGATGAAGTCCTCCAGGTACCGCTTGGTCGCCGCGCCCTCGCCGCGCGCCGAGATCACGCCCACGGTGAGCGTGTCGCCCTTCGGGAACACCCAGCCGTAGCTGCCGGGCATCGGGCCCCAGTCGATGAGCACCCGGCCCGCCCAGTCCTCCGCGACCGTCGGCGGCACCGGGATCTCCGCCTCCAGCCCCAGGTCCACCTGGTCGAGCTTCACGCCCACATGGGCTCCTATCCGGCTGGCGCTGCCGTCCGCGCCGACGACCGCCCGCGCGAGCACGACCTCGCCGTCGGCCAGGACCACGGCGACCGTGCGCCGGTCGGGCACGGCGGTGCCGTGCTGCTCGACGCGCGCCACCGTCGCGCCGGTCCGCAGCTCGGCGCCCGCCTTCTGGGCGTGCTCGACGAGCGCGGCGTCGAACTCCGGGCGGTTGATCAGCCCGAACAGCATGCGCCGGGAGCGGCGCGTACGCGCGAAGCGGCCGTTCAGCGAGAACGTCACGGCGTGTACCCGGTCTTGGAGCGGCAGCTCGAAGCCGGGTGGCAGCGCGTCGCGCGAGGGGCCGATGATGCCGCCGCCGCAGGTTTTGTAGCGGGGCAGCTCCGCCTTCTCCAGGAGCAGCACCCGGCGGCCCGCGACGGCCGCCGCGTAGGCCGCGGACGCCCCGGCCGGTCCTGCCCCGACCACGACGACATCCCACACCGGCGCGGAGTGCTCGTTACCGGCGTCTGCGTTCTCGCTGCTCACGATGTGCTTCTGCTCCTGTCCCGACGTCCGGCCGAACCCGGCCCGTGCCCATGATCTCGATCGCATCCTACGGCTCGGGCCCGCGCCACCCCCTGTGGGAGGATCGGACGCGCGTTCGCCGTACACGCAACGGTCACCACCGTCAGTCCAACGTCGCACCCACCAGGAGCGTGCCCATGTCCGCCAGCACCGCCGACCCGACCACCGCGCCGATCGCCGAGACCGTCGCCTCCCTCATGCCCCGCGCGAAGGCGGAGCTCGCGGAGCTGGTGGCGTTCCAGTCGGTGGCGGACCCGGCGCAGTTCCCCCCGAGCGAGTGCGAGGCCGCGGCGGCGTGGGTGGCGGACGCCCTGCGCGCGGAGGGCTTCCGGGACGTGGCCGTCCTGGACACCCCGGACGGTTCGCAGTCGGTGTACGGGTACCTGCCCGGCCCGGCGGGCGCGCCGACGGTCCTGCTGTACGCGCACTACGACGTGCAGCCGCCGCTGGACCTGGCCGGCTGGGTGACTCCGCCGTTCGAGCTGACCGAGCGCGAGGACGGCCGCTGGTACGGCCGCGGCGCCGCGGACTGCAAGGGCGGCGTCATCATGCACCTGCTCGCGCTGCGCGCCCTCAAGGCGAACGGCGGGATCCCGGTGGGCGTCAAGGTGATCGTCGAGGGCTCGGAGGAGCAGGCCACGGGCGGCCTGGAGCGGTACGCCGAGGAGCACCCGGAGCTGCTGGCGGCGGACGCGATCGTGATCGGTGACGCGGGGAACTTCCGCGCCGGTCTGCCCACCGTGACGGCGTCGCTGCGCGGGATGACGATGCTGCGCGTCCAGGTGGACACGCTGGAGGGCAACCTGCACTCGGGCCTGTTCGGCGGGGCCGCGCCGGACGCGCTGGCCGCGCTCATCCGCGTACTGGACTCGCTGCGCGCCGAGGACGGCTCGACGACGGTGGACGGGCTGGCGGCGGACGGCCGGTGGGAGGGGCTCCGGTATCCGGAGGAGGACTTCCGCAAGGACGCGAAGGTGCTCGACGGGGTGGACCTGATCGGTCACGACGCGGTCGGCGACCGGCTGTGGGCCCGCCCGGCCGTGACCGTCATGGGCATCGACTGCCCGCCCGTGGTCGGGGCCACGCCGTCCGTGCACGCCTCCGCGCGGGCGCAGATCAGCCTGCGGGTGCCGCCGGGCCAGGACGCCGCGGAGGCGACGAAGCTGCTGGCGGCGCACGTGGAGGCGCACACGCCGTGGGGCGCGCGGGTGTCGGTGGAGCAGGTGGGGCAGGGCCAGCCGTTCCAGGCGGACACCACGAGCCCGGCGTACACCTCCATGGCTCAGGCGCTGCGGGCGGCCTATCCGGGCCAGGAGATGCAGACGGTGGGCATGGGCGGCTCGATCCCGCTGTGCAACACGCTGGCGGCGCTGTACCCGGAGGCGGAGATCCTGCTGATCGGGCTGAGCGAGCCGGAGGCGCAGATCCACGCGGTGAACGAGAGCGTGTCGCCGGAGGAGCTGGAGCGGATGTCGGTCGCGGAGGCGCACTTCCTGGTGAACTACGCGCGCTCGAAGCGGGGTTGAGCCGGCCCCGTTGAGCCCCGAGCTGAATTCGCGCTGGGCGGAAGGCCGGGGCACAGGGCACGGTCCGGGCGTACGTTCACCCCATGAACGATCACTCCCCTGACCTCGACCTCGTCGAGGTGGCGCCCCGGCTGCACATGCTCCGCTTCTCGATCGGCCAGGCCTATCTGTGGCGCGACGCGGACGACGACCTGACGCTCGTCGACGCGGGCTGGGCGGGCGCGGCCCCGGCCATGGAGGCGGCGATACGCCGGGCCGGGCTGCGCCCGGAGGGCCTGCGCCGCATCGTGCTGACGCACTGCCACCGCGACCATGTGGGCGCGGCGGGCGAGCTCGCCGGCCGGTACGGCGCGGAGGTGATGGCGCACGCGCTGGACGCGCCGGTGGTACGGGGCGAGGCGCCGGTCCCGGACCCGGTCCTGCTGGACTGGGAGGTGCCGCTGTACGAGCACGGGCTGACGGTTCCGCCGGCGCCGCCGACGCGGGTGGACCGGGAGCTGGCGGACGGCGACGAGCCGGGCTTCGGCGACGGGGCCCGGATCGTGCACACGCCGGGCCACACGCCCGGCTCGATCGCGGTCCACCTGCCGCGCCACGGCGTGCTGTTCACGGGCGACACCGTGGCGTCGGTGGGGCAGGTGGCGCTGGGCGTGTTCCACGTGGACCGCGAAGAGGCGAAGGCCTCGATGCGGCGGATGGCCGAGCTCGCCCCGCACACCGTCTGCTTCGGCCACGGGGACCCGCTGACGGACGACGCGGCGGCGGTGCTGCGCGCGGCGGCGGACCGCGACGCGGCTGCCTCGACGCCGGCGTAGCGCCCGCCCGTCCCGGCCCCTCCGTCGACGGCCGCGTAGCGTCGCACCCGCCCGCCCCGGGCGGTCCTGATGACCGGCGCCGCGCCCGCCGCCTACGGCCCACACCCCGCCATCACCACGTCACGGCCAGCTCCTCGGGTCCGCGAAAGATCGTGCCGGGCTGCCATCGCACCTGATGGGCGGGGTGGGCGAGCCGCAGGCGGGGAAGGCGGCGCAGCAGGGTCCCGAGCAGGACGTCCGCTTCCATGCGGGACAGCGGGGCGCCGGGGCAGTAGTGCGGGCCGTGTCCGAAGGCCAGCTGGGGTGGTCCCTGGCGGGTGAAATCGATCCGGCCGGCGTCCGGGTAGGCGTCTTCGTCGCGGTTGGCGGTCATGTAGGAGTGGCAGACGTACTCGCCCTTGCGAATGGTGACGCCACCGATCTCGACGTCGTCCGTGGCGAGCCGGGGCCGCCCGATGCCGTAGCGGCTGGGGGTCCAGCGCAGCAGCTCCTCCACCGCCTGCGGTAGGAGCTGCGGCGCGGAGCGCAGGTGGGCCCACAGCTCCTCGCGGGTGAGAAGGACGTAGAGGAAGTTCGAGAAATTGTTGCGCAAGATGTTCCAGGCGTTGATCTGCAGCCCGGTGACGGTCTCGGCGAGTTCGCCCTCGTCGATGCAGCCTTGGTTCACGGCGGCCAGCAGGGCGCCGAGCACGGTGTTGTCCCCGGGGTGGACGCGTTCACCGGAGACGAGGGTGCGGAAGTAGTCACTCATGGCTTGGCTGGCTTGGCGCCCGTCGTGGGCGCCGGCGTCGTCGGTGGACCGCATCAGGGCTCGCCGCGACCACTCGCGGATGCGCTCCCGGTCGGCGGTGGGGACACCGATCAGCTCGCCGGAGACATGGAGCGTGAACGGGCTGATCACCTGCCGCACGAGATCGGCCGGCGGCCCGGCCGTCAGCAAATCCTCCAGCAGCCGGTCCAGGAGGTCTTGGGCCACCGGCCGCAAGCGGTCCATGGCCTGCCGGGAGAACAGCGGGTTGACCACCGCGCGAAGCCGGGTGTGTTCCGGCGGATCGAGCATGGTCAGTGTTCCGGGGCGTGAGATGTTGTGCTTCGTGGTCCTGGGGAAGGAGCCGACGCCGGCGCGTGCCCGGCTGAACCGCGGGTCGGAGACGACGCGGACGACATCGTCGTAGCGGGTCACCAGCCACGCGACCCCCTCGCCGAAGGGCAGTTGAATGCGGAAGATCGGCCACTCGCGCAGGGAGGCGAGCAGGAACGGGTCGAAGTCCAGCGCCGGCGGTTCGGTGACAACGTACCGGCGGCAAGCTGCTTCGGACATCAGTGCTGGTCCTTCCGTCGCGCCGCCCCTACTCCAGGATCGGCACACGCCTGTCGGCGGCAATCGGGTCGAGCCATTCGAGGGAACGAACCCGGAAGCCGGGTGATACCGCGTCAGTGCGAGACGGCGTAGCCGAACCCTTCGGCGGCCCACGCGTCGCGCTTTTGGACGCGCGCAGGCGTGGGAGGTGGTTCAGTCGGAGGGCGGAAGCAGGCCGGCGACGGTGGTGGCGAGCGCGCGGTTGGCCGCGGGCACGGCGAGAAGCCGGGTGAGCAGACACTTCAGAACGGTGCCCGGCACAGTGAAGTCGGTCATGACCGCGCGTTGCAGGTCGGTACTCGCCAGCACTCGGGCCACCGCCGCCCGGCGCCGGGTGGCATAGGCGTCCAGCAACTCCGCGGGAGCACCCCCGGCCAGATGGGCGCCAAGCGCGCCCGCCAGGTCGACCGCGTCCTGCAGTCCGGTGTTGAGCCCCTGTCCGCCTGCCGGGAAGAGGGCGTGGGCGGCGTCCCCCGCGAGAAGGACACGGCCCGCGCGGTAGCACTCGGCGTGGTACGAGGCGCCGCAAACCCGGGCCAGCCGCCGGGGCGCCCGCACGCCGAAGTCGTCACCGCACACGCGCCGCAGGGCCGCGCGGACCTCGGCCAGGGTCGCCGTACCGTGCGCGGGCAGCCCCACCGTGTGCTCATCGATCACCACAACACGGTGGAGGCGCTCGGGCAGCGGCCATAGCAGCAGCACTCCGCGCCCGTCGTTGCTCGGAGCGGTTCCGCATGGGGGCGGGCGGTCCAGGATCACATCGGCCAGCAGGGACGTGGCGCGCACCGGGGGACCGGTGAACGCGATGCCCGCGTGCGCGCGGACCAGACTGTGGCTGCCGTCGCAGCCGACCACATAGCGGGCCCGGATACGGTGCCGGCCCACCGTCTCCCGCACAGTGAGGTCAACACCGGCGCGGTCCTGGCACACGGAGACCACCTCGCACCGGCGCCGCACTGTCACCCCGAGGGCACGGGCGTGGCGTTCCAGGGAGCGTTCCAAAATCTCCTGAGGCAGGTTCAGCATGAAGGGGAAGGGCGTGTCCAGAACGGAGAAGTCCAGCTCGACCGGCAGGGCGGCGAAGTGCCCGCGCGTCAGCGGCCGACCGCTGGCGATGAGCTCCTCGGCCAGCCCGCGACGGGAAAGCATCTCCAGGGCGCGCGGGTACAGATGCAGCGCCCGCGTCCACTCGGCGCCGTGAACTCGTTTGTCCAGAAGTGTCACGCGGATCCCGGTCAAGGCCAGGTCGGAGGCGACCAGCAGACCGACCGGGCCCGCTCCGACCACCACGACCGGTACGTCGTCCACCGGTAGGGAACCTGCCCGCTCCTTCCGTATCCGGTCCGCGTGCCGATCCGGGGCGGAAGCCTGTGGCGTGGAGCGAGCGAGTACGCCGGCCTGCACCTCCCAGGGCGTCATGGTCTCAGCAGGAGACCCGCGCCGGGGCGTCGAGGCGCGGTGCGTAGTGGGTACGCGCGGCGTCCAGGTAGCGTCTCAGGCGAGTGGCAGCGCAGGAGCTGTCGGTCGACTTCGGTGCGAGGAACTGGGGGTAGATGAGCTCCGGAGCCAGGGCGAGAGGCTGCCCCAACTCCTCGTGGAGACGTTCGATGCGGCGGCGCACCCATTCTCGCAGCGGGGTGCCATCGACCCAGAACGGCAGTTGCATTCCCTGCTCGCTCATGGTGTCCACGGCGTGGTCGACTGTGTCGGTGAGCGCCTCGTCCGGGGTCAGTACCGCGATGGGCATACGTTCAGGTGTGAACCATTGCAGGTCCGTGTCCTGGACGGCGGGGTCCAGGACGGTGGCGGCCAGACGAGGGGCGAGCGCGGGCGAGCAGTGGAAGCCGTCCCGGTAGGTCCCGGTGGCGAAGACCAGGCCGGACAGCGAGCACGGGCCCAGCAACGGAAAGCAGTCGAGCGGGACGGGCCTGGCCCCGACCATGAGGCGCTGCACGCGGGCGAAGGCGAGGTCGTGGTCGAACTGCTCGCACACCTGGCGCATCAGTGAGTGGCAGGAACCGAGTTCGGCGCCGGTGATCGGTTCGGTGGTGATGACGTTGGTGGCGCCGATGTACTGGTGGCCATCGTCGGCCATGGGGACCACATGCAGGCCGCAGGTGGCCGCCCGGTTGGGTGTGCGCATCACCTGCCGTGCACCGGGCCCGCTGGTCGTAGTGCGCTGGACCAGCAGTGACGCGCCGGTGCCGAACAACATGGGCGGCACAGCACCGGGCGGCAGTACGGTCTCGGCCAGCGCGCTCCCGGCGGCACCGGCGGCCAGGACCACCGTGCCGGCCGTCAACGTGTCGCCGTCCCCATCGAGCCGGACCCCGCGTACCGCACCCGCACCGGCCAGCAGCTCGCGTACCGTGCCGGACACCAGGCGCACACCCAGCCGCGATGCGGCGGCCTCCAGCGCCGCCAGGACCGCGCGCGCGTCCACCGCACCCTCCCGGTGCAGGTGCAGCACCCGCAGTGGGCGCGCGTCGGGCCGCGGTGCCAGGCCGTCCACGTCGGCCGCCCCCAGAAGTTCGTACGGCTCGTCGTACCGCTCGGCGGCCGCGCGCATCGCCTCGAAATTGTCGGCGGCCACGTGGCCGGACCTGGCGCCGAGCAGGACGAACGTTCCCGTGCGGTAGGAGGCGCGCAGAGC
Source organism: Streptomyces sp. NPDC003036 (assembly GCF_040611175.1). Classification (NCBI taxonomy): domain Bacteria; kingdom Bacillati; phylum Actinomycetota; class Actinomycetes; order Kitasatosporales; family Streptomycetaceae; genus Streptomyces; species Streptomyces sp. NPDC003036. The sequence continues at coordinate 116,165 of NZ_JBEXNO010000020.1, forward strand.
CTTTCCGACAGCTGGGCCCGCCAGGTCGGCGAGGGTCTCCATCCAGCCGGGCCAGGCGTCCAGGGCTTCGCGGGCGAGCGCGAAGCGAGCCCGGGTGACCGGGTGCCGGTCGGTATAGCGGGTGACCTCCCCGAAGCAGTTGAGCATCGCCCCGGCAGCCGCGGTGGCCGCCATCGGCCGACCCGTGGGCCCCACCACCGCCACCCTGGTCTTCGGGGCGCGCAGAGCGATCTCGACCGCCACCGACAACCCCAGCACGCCGTTGCCCACCACCACCACATCAGCCGTCTGCGAAGTGACCACGCCGCGTACCTCCCACTCGAACCAGGACACGGGGTCCGACAGGGGTGGTGTACACGCCGGTTGGCACGCGAGCCACCGGCACGCACGACCTGCGGTGGTCCCCGGCGGCGCCCATCAGGCCCAGCGTGGCGCGCTCCCGCACCCCGGGCAAACCGTGACCAGCCGCGCGAGTGAGAACGGACCATCCGGGTGGCGCATGCCCCAGGACCGTCCCATGCGGGTCTCCGGGCCCCTGTCCATGAGAGGGAGAGGCCGGGGCGGATCGGCTCGGCGTCAGGCAGGGTGCGGCTTCTCAAGGTTTACAGAACGGCCCATGACTCGTTCGTGTGAGCGTCCACCATCCCTCAACTAGTCACGGAGAGTACGTGGTTCCATTCATAGAGTCACGAAAGGGTGTCGTGTCCCGGCGCCCGTGCCGTGGCCCGATGAGGGGAAGGAGACTGACCTATGCGTCGCACCGTCACCAACCTGGTGAGAGCGGGTAGGAAGACCGCAGTCACCGCTCTGATCATGGCGGGTTTCCTCGCCACGAGTACCCTGGCGACTCCCGAGAAAGCGGCAGCACAGAGTGGGCTGGTGCTCGAGAACGTCGCCTATGCCGACATGGTGCTCGACAACGATGCTGGTGGAGGCGAGTACTCGAGCGTCCTGGCGTACGACCGCAACGGGGGGAAGAACCAGGAGTGGCAAGTGGCCTCCGCAGGCGGTAATCCCGTCCAGATCAAGCAGCGGGTCGGAGGGCAGGAGCTGTGCGTCGGCGCGGTGTTCAACGGCACCGCCGAGATCTCCATGCAGAAATGCGAAGGCAACGGCGGCGTGGTGTGGTGGCACGCGATCCAGGTCGGCACCCGGTACGTCTACCGGAGTCCCGCGCAGCAAAGGTGTATGGCGGTCATCCGGAGGAACGCGCCCGTGGAACTCGTCGAATGCGCCTTCGGGGATCAGGCGCAGCAGTGGGTCAAGCGGCCCGCGTGACCTGCTGAAGAGGCCGCTGCGCCACCAACGGAGAGGGTCGTACCCGCGAGGGTGCGGCCCTCGCCGTGTTCCCTGGGACGCCTCGCCACGTGCCGCTCAGCGCTTCTCCGCAGGGCCTGCCTTGTGGTGAGTGCCCTACCGGTCACCCGGTCACCCGGTCGGCACGACTGGGCGCACGACGTTCTCGCGGTGCTGCCTCGATCGGTTCCCAAGCCTCGGGACGGCCGAACGAAACCACCAGCGAAACGCGTCCACGACGATGGCCGGACCGGCGAGGTGGGCGTGAACGTCGCGCCCTTCGCATCGCATGCTCCCCCCAGACGTCCGACGTCACCCATGCCGAACTCACCTCTCCTGCCGCCGGGGACGCAGCAGGAGTACACCCGCGACCAGCCCGGTGGTGGACCCGACATGCGAGTACATCGCCTGGCGGCTCGGAGCCCAGCGGCCGGTGACGGGACCGCCGCACCACATGGCGGCGCTGTATCCGGCGACCACGGCTGCCATGGCCCGCCAGCCGGTCCGGCCCCTGCCCGGCCCCGCCAGCACGCTCGTGACCACACTGGCCAGCGCCCCCGTGGTCACCAGTGCCTCCCGCGCCATGTGGTAGTGGACATGGCCTGCGCCCCGGCGGTCGTGCGGCACTCGGTAGATCTCCTCCCCGATGTGCTGAGCGGTGTGCCGCACCGAGGCGGTCGCGGCCGCCACTCCCGCCAAGGCGAGCACCGACCCGAACCACTCCCGCGCCGTACTCACCACTGCCACGCCCTCTCCAGCCTCACGGTCCCTCCCGCCGAGTACCGTCGATCGAACCTTCACACGTACAACAGCCGGTTGCTCCCCACCACGCCGCGCCATCGGCAGGGTCGAGCCCGCGCGCAGTACGAGTGCACAAGGGCGACCACGTCCACCGTTGCGCCGGTCATCGTGGTGCAGGCCGCTCGCCGCGTGCCGCGGCCAGCCAGCGGTCGTCGACAGCGGTGGCAAGGGCCTGCGGGCTGCAGTGGGCGGCATCGAGCCGCCCTGCCCGCACGAGCAGTTGGGCCGTTCCCCGCAGTGCCGCTGTGGTCAGGTGCAGTCGGGGGTCGATCAGGTCGCGCCGTACCAGGCCGGTGATCGCGGTTCCGGCGTAGTGACGTGTGATGCCCAGGCGCTGGGCGGTCAACTGCTCGTAGCGGGCAGGCGCGCTGTGGAAGCGGCGCGCTCCCTCGCTCAGAGCGCGTAGAAAACCCACCGCGCCGGCGCGGCAGGCGGCAGAGGTGGTGTCCGCGCAGACGGAGAGGAACGCCGCGTGGGGGACGTAACGGTCCACCTGGGCCAGACATGTCAGTCCCGCGTCGGTCGCCATCGCGTCGAAGGGAAGGGGCTGCAGGGCCGCGGTGAGCGTTCCGTCCTGCAGCAGCCGCCAGCGCTCGGTGTGGTTGCCGACCACCATGAACCGGTAGTCACGGGTGTGCCGCAGACCATGCGCCGCCAGCACCGCGTCGACGAGGTGGCGGGTACCCTCGGTCAGTGACGAGGTTCCCAGGACCCGTCCCCGCAGATCGGACACCGTCCGGCAGCCCGGCTGGGCAACCAGCGACAGCGGTGGATGGTTGGTCACGCCCGCAAGGATCCGCAGCGGCCCTCCCGCCGCCCTGTCCATCAGGACACCCTCCGGTGTGGTGAGGGCGAAGTCGACCTCACCCGCCCGCAGCGCGTCGGTGACCCCGTCCGTGGAGCCGATCACATGGTGCTCCACGGTCAAGCCCTGCGCGGCCAGCAGACCCTCGCTTTCCGCGATCCACAGCGGCAGGCAGACCACGACCTCCGCGACCAGGCCGATTCTCAGCCGATCGGGCGTGGTCCCCGCCTCCGCGGCCGGCCACTGAGCCACCGCGGGTGTGCGCCTGTCTGCGGCATGGTCCTCCGCGTTCGGTACCAAAGACCTCACCTTCTCTTGTGTCGACCGGGTGCGCTGCGTACGACCGTGGAGTGACGCGTCAGGCCGTCGCCCCGGGGCACGTTCCGTCAGTCGGTGCGGTGGACCTTCGCCAGGTAGCGCTCCAGGTGCGCCGGGTCCCGGGTCGCCAGGCCGATGTGGCCGTCGGGGCGGATCAGGAACAGTCCTGCGCCCAGTGCCTGGGCCAGGGCGCCGCCGGTCACTCGCAGCGTGCGGACGGCCTGCGGCATCCGGGGTGGTGGGTCGTTCACCGCGAGAAGCGTGAAGTGCGGGCCTTTGATCAGCTCAGAAAGGTGTCGGAGAGTGTCGTGGGCCGTGGTGCCTTCCATGAAGGCACCCTTGAGATCGGGGGCGCGATCACCGGCCTGGACGGTTGTGGCGGTGAGTCGTTCACGCGCCTCGGTGCTCAGCGGGCTGTCGCGGTAGTGGACCAGCAGCAGGGTAAGGCGGGCGCGGTGGCGTGTCCGTGCGCTGTTTCCCTGCGGGCCCCGGCCGAGCCGGTAGAGCAGGGAGCTGAGCTCCAGGACATCGGCCGCCGCGGGGCGGCGTTCGGCGTCGTAGCTGTCCAGCAGGGCTTCCGGGGCGTGGTGGCGCAGGACCTGGCCCAGCTTCCAACCCAGGTTGTAGGCGTCTTGGACACCGATGTTCAGGCCCTGTCCGCCGCCGGGCGAGTGGATGTGCGCGGCGTCGCCCGCGAGGAAGACCCGGCCCTTACGGAAACATTCGGCCAGCGCCGTACGGGGGCGGTAGTAGGAGCTCCATGGCACGTCGATGACGGCGTCGGCGGACAGATGGGTGCGGGCGGCGACCAGTGCCCGGACCCGTCGCGGGGTGAGGTCGCTGTCCTCGTCCATGGGGCGGGCGTTGAGCCGGAAGTAGTCGGTGCCGGGCAGTGGGCACAGCAGCAGGCCACCGCCCGGGCCGTCGGGCCAGATGTGCCAGTGATCGCGGTCCAGACCGCGCACGCGGACATCCGCCACGATCGCCGCGTGCAGATCCTCGCCGCTGTCCTTCATCGTCACGCCCAGCTCTTCGCGCACCGTGCTGTGCCCGCCGTCGGCGCCGACCAGGAAGGGCACGGTCAGCGTGCGACGGCTGCCGTCCGCGTGCGTCAGTTCGGCCCGCACGTGCCGGTCGGTCTGGCGCAGGGACGTCAACCGGGTGCCGTACTGGACCGCTGTGCCCGACGCCTCCAGCCGATCCCGCAGGATTTCCTGCGTGCGCCACTGAGGCACCAGCCACGGGTCGGGATACCGCGAGGCCGGCGCCCGCGGATCGCGCTCCACCAATTGCCATTCGCCGTCCCGCCGGCCGTCCCGCCAGGTCTGCATGGGCGGGAAGGGACCGCCGACATCCCGTAGGGCATCCATCACGCCGAGATCGTCGAAGATCTCCTGCGTGCGCGGCTGGAGACTCTTGCCGCGCGAACCGCCGCACGACTGACGGTCGGCGGCCTCCACGACATGGGCTCGAACGCCGCGCCGGGTCAGGTCAACGGCGAGAGTGAGCCCTGTCGGACCGGCACCGACGATGAGTACGTCCACGGCGTCAGGCCCCGCATCTCCTCGAGAAGGCTCGACGGGCATCACTCACCACTTCCTGTCGTCGCTCCCGGCTCAGGAGGAGCACGGTCGACCGGCTCCTGCGGCACAGGCGTCCCGGCGGGATATACCCGCGGTTGAGATGGGTGCGTCGCCTGACCATGCGCATTCGCCCGCATGGTCGGCGCTCGGCAGCCTCCTCCCACACGCCCCTGACGGCGGGCAGCCCTCCGGGGGTGCCCGGTACGGCCCGGGAACTGCCGGCCGAGAGGGCGCGGTGCGCGGCGTCCGGCTCGATGAGGACGGCGACCCGCTGCGGGTCGGCGCGGTGCCTGCGACTGGCTCTCCCCTCGACCCAGGTGCGGTGGCAGCCCCGCACCATTTTCCGCGGCCCGCGGGCGCTACCCGTGACTGGTGACAGCGGGCCACCCGCCGCGGGCCGAGCCCACGACCCGAGGCATGCACATCAGGGCGGATCGAAGACCAGGCGCCCGAGCCTCGGCTGTGGCTTGCCCGTGCAAGGCGTGACAGGCCTCACCCCGTCCTTTCGGGTGGACGTATCCAGCGGTGTGGGCGCCGGGGAGGGCTGCCCGTGCCGGAAAGCTCTAGCGTGCCGTCGACGGCAGTACGGGGACAGCGCCACGTCGGGAAGGCTGAACACATGCAGAACGCAGACCCTGCGGGCCAGGAAGTCCGTGACGGGGGCGAGGCGGTGGTCAGTGCTTTCCAGGCCATGGGGGCCGACTGTCTGTTCTCCTCTCCGGGCTCGGAGTGGGCACCGGTATGGGAGGCACTGGCACGCCGACGCCGCGACGGTAGCGACCACCCCCGTTACCTCAACCTGGCTCATGAGTCGGTGGCGGTCTCCATGGCGGTCGGCTACGCGCTGATCACCCGGCGCCCGCAAGGCGTACTGCTGCACGCCGGTGCCGGGCTGCTGCAAGGTGCGTTCGCCCTGCACGGCGCCTTGCAGTTGGGGGTCCCGATCGTGGCGGCGTCCGCGCACTCCACGACCTACGGGGACGGCCCCGGCCCGGGTCCCGGCTACCAGTGGTACTCCAACCCCTCCCTGAGCTGTTCCCCGGACGGCATGGCACGCCCGTTCGTCAAGTGGGCCGGGCAGGCCGCGAGCCTTCCCACCGTGTACGCGAGCCTCACCCGTGCCGCTGAGATCGCCGCGCGGGCGCCTGCGGGACCCGTCTATGTGACCCTTTCGCAGGAGGCGCTGCAGGAACCCTGGTCGGGCCATGATTGCCCACCGGTGCCGGCGAGGGGCCGCACGGTCAGCGCAATGGCGGACCAGCGCGCGCTCATCGACCTGCTCGCCGGCGCTGAACGTCCCGTGGTGGTCGCGGAGCGCCTGGGTCTGGAAGACGGCGGCATGGAGGCGCTGGTCGCCTTCTGTGAGGCGTTCGCTGTCCCCGTGATCGAGTCGCAGGCCCTGTGTGTGAACTTCCCGGCGACGCACCCACTGCACGCCGGGTCCGACCTGTCCTCCTACCTGGCCGCATCCGACCTGGTGCTGCTGGCGAGCTGCCAGACCCCCTTCTTCCCGCCCGCCCGCCGGCCCACCCGGGCGCGGATCGTCGCTCTGGGCGAAGCACCACAGCGTCCGCATCTGATCCACCAAGTGCTGCATGCCGACCTGTATCTGGAGGGAGGGGCGGTACAAACCCTGCACGCGCTCGCACAACACGGTGATGCCGTCCCGGCACAGGTGAGGAGCAGCCGACAGCAGGCACAGGCAGCCGAACGGCACGCCAGGCAGGCGGCGGACACGCGCACGGAGTCAGAGGCAGCCGCGGGCACCGCCCTCTCCCCGGTGCTGGTCGCCGCGCTGCTGAGGGACCTCCTCGCCGACACGGACAGCGTGATCGTCGACGAGACCACTCGCTACAGCCCGACGCTCCGCCGCCATCTGCGCCCTTCTTCCCCGGACTCCTACTTCCGGGCGCGGGGCGGTCTGGGCCAAGGCATCCCGGTGTCACTCGGTATCAAGCTCGCCGCCCCCGAGCGGCCGGTCGTGCTGCTCGTGGGGGACGGAGGGTTCTTCTACAACCCGGTCATTCCCGGTCTGCAGGCAGCCCGGGCCAACGGCCTGCCACTGCTGATCGTGGTCTTGAACAATCACCGGTACCAGGCCATGCAAGCGGCCCACACCAGGCTCTACCCACAAGGTGCCGCCGCTGCGACCGGCGACTTCCTCGGAGCCGAACTGGACAACTTCCCCTCGCCGGCCGGCTTCGCCCCGCTCTTCGGCATGCACGGCGAATGCGTCACCCGACCCGACGAACTCGCCTCGGCGTTGGAACGCGCGGTCAAGGCCCTGCACCAAGGCACCGGTGCCATCGTGGACGTCTCCATGTCCGAGTGACCATGAGCCTTCTCGGCGTCGCTGCTCCGAAGCGCGGTACGGCGCCGAGGTGACGGCCCACGCGCTGGACGCGCCGGTCGTGCGCGGCGAGGCCCCGGTACCCGATCCGGTCCTGCTGGACTGGGAGGTACCGCTGTACGAGCACGGGCTGACCGTCCCGCCGGCGCCGCCGACGCGGGTGGACCGGGAACTGGCCGACGGCGACGAACCGGGCTTCGGCGACGGGGCCCGGGTCGTCCACACCCCGGGCCACACGCCCGGCTCGATCGCGCTCCATCTGCCGCGCCACGGCGTGCTGTTCACGGGTGACACGGTGGCGTCGGTGGGCCGGGGGGCGCTGGGCGTGTTCCACGTGGACCGCGAAGAGGCGAAGGCCTCGATGCGCCGACTCGCCGCCCTCGCCCCGGCCACGGTCTGCTTCGGCCACGGGGACCCCCTGACGACCGACGCGGCGACGCGGCTGCGTGCCGCGTCGGACCGGGACGCGGCTCCGACGGCCCTTATTGGATTGCCGCCGGCTGACCAGGTCGGATAGGAAGCTCGCATGCTCAGGGGTGGCAGGGTCGGGCTCAGGACCCGGCACGAGGAGGATGTCCCGGTCCTGCGGGCCGAGCTCTACGACGACGTGGTCAACGCCGCGCGGGCCGAGGGCGGGCCGTGGCGGCCGATCACGCCCGGCTCGAAGGATCCGCGGCTCGTGGTGGAGGTGCTGCTCGGGCTCCTCGCCCAGGACTGGAAGCCGGGTTCGAAGGGCTAGTCGCCGCCTTGCCCCCCCTTGGGCCCCGCCGCTCAGCCCACCGGAACGCCCGCCTCCAGGTTCAGCACGGTGCCGCGTTCGCGGGCGCGCAGGGCCCAGCGGAGGCGTTCGTACCGGATCGGCGGGAGCAGCCCCGAGGCCTCCTCCTCGGTGACGAAGCGCCAGCCGCGCAGCTCGGCTCCGGGCAGCAGGACCCCGGCGGCCTGGGCCCCGGTGAGGCGCCCGCCGTCGAAGAGGAGGCGCAGGCCGCCGTAGCCGGGCGGGCGGGGCGGCTCCCAGTCGACGAGCAGCAGCTTCGGTACGGCTTCGAGTTCGAGCCCTATCTCCTCGGCGACCTCCCGCATGCCGGCCCGGGCCGGTGCCTCGCCCGGCTCCACGACGCCGCCGGGGAACTCCCAGCCGGGCGTGTAGGTGGGGTCGACGAGCAGGACGCGGTCCTGGTCGTCGAAGAGCAGCACCCCGGCGGCGAGCGTCTCGCCGGTCGGCTCCGGCGTCTGCACGATCTCGCACGCGCCGACCGCCCCGCCGCGCACCGCCGTGGCGATCGCCTCGGCGGTCTCGTACGGAGTGAGGCGGCTGTTGTCGACGGCGTACGCGTCCGAACCCAGCCAGCCGCCGAGCGCCGCGCGGTAGGGCTCGATGTGGGCGTACGCCCACTGCCGGACGCGCTCGTCCCCGTCCGGGTCGGCGTCGTCTTCCCGGCGCTCGGCGATACGCCTGCGCAGGATCGTTTCGTCCGGTGTCAGTACGACATGGTGTACGGCGATGCGGCGGGAGGCGAGCCCGCCGAAGATCTCGTCGCGGTACTCCTGTCGCAGCAGCGTCATGGGTACCACCAGCACCCCGCCGACCTCCGCGAGCAGCGCGGCCGCGGCGTCGACGACCAGCCGCCGCCACAGGGGCAGGTCCTGGTAGTCGGTCACCTCGGCGAGCCGCTTCTGCGGCAGCAGGTGGCCCAGCGCCCCGCCGATGACCTCCGGGTCGTACAAGGTGCTGTTCGGGATCAGATCGATCAGTTCGCGCGCGGTACTGGTCTTGCCCGCACTGAACGCACCGTTGATCCAGACGATCACGGTTCCCCCTCCTCCGTAGCCCCCAGTGGCTTTGCCCGCACCACCCTGCCATGGAAACCCGCGGCCGGACAGACCGGCGTAGACACTGTCTACTCGTTCTGGTAGACACCGTCCATGACAGAGACGACCTCAGGGCTGCGGGCCCGTTTGATCGAGACCGGCGTCGAACTGCTCCACAGTGAAGGGATCGCGTCCCTGACGCTGCGTGAGATCGCCCGGCGGGCAGGGGTGTCGCACGGCGCACCGCGCCGCTACTTCCCGACCCACCTGTCCCTGCTGTCGGCCATCGCCCGGGAGGGCTTCGCCGATCTCGCCGACCGGGTCGGCGCGGCCCTCGCCGCCGAGGGCGAGACATCCCCCAGGGACCGGCTCCTGGCCCTGGGGCGCGTCTACGTGGACTTCGCACGGACGCACCACGGCATGTTCGAGCTGATGTTCCGCCACGACCTGCTGGAGAGCGGCGGCGAGCCGGGGCTGCGCCGGACGACGCTGCCCCTCTTCGACGTACTCGTGGACCTGGTCGCCCGCGCACGCCCCGGCGGCGAACCGGCGCCGGCGGTCGTCGCGGGCGCGCTCTGGGCGAACCTGCACGGCATCGCGCAGCTGTGGCGCTGGGGCAGCCTGCCCCTCGCGACCGGCTGCGACGACGTGGAACCGCTGCTGCGCGCCGCGCTCGACGCGCATCTGGGGAACGCGGCCGCGGCGGAGCCCGGGCCGGAGGGCCGGTGAACGCGCGACGCCATCGGCGGCTCATCCTCACGGGCAGCGTCACGGGGGCGGCGATCGTCGCCCTGGACGGAACCGTGCTGACCGTCGCCCAACCCAGCCTGGGGCGGGACCTGCACGCCTCCTTCACCCAGGTCCAGTGGACCAGCACCGGGTACCTCATCGCCGTGGCGAGCCTGCTGGTGTTCGCCGGGCGGCTCGGCGACCGGTACGGCCACCAGCGGCTCTTCGCCGTGGGCATCCTCGGCTTCGGCGCGGCCTCGGCGGGCATCGGCCTGGCGCCCGGCGTGGGCTGGGTGATCGCCCTGCGGGTCGTCCAGGGCGTCTTCGGGGCGCTGCTGCAACCGGCCACGCTGGGCATGCTGCGCGCCGCGTACCCGCCCGACCGGATCGGCCGGCCCCTCGGGCTGCGGACGGCCGCGATCGGCCTGGCGGCCGCGGCGGGGCCGGTGGTGGGCGGGGTGCTCACCACGCAGTTCGGCTGGCGGGCGGTCTTCCTGATCAACGTCGTCCCGGCGGTCGTGATCGGCGTGGCGGCACTCGCGGTGCGCCTGCCGGAGCCGGGGCCCCGGCGCGCGGTGGGGCTCGATCTGCCGGGCGCGTGCCTGCTGGCCCTCACGCTGGTGTGCCTGGTCCACACCCTCATCGGCATCCCGGCGGCCGGCTGGACGGCGGCGACGACGCTGGGGCTGGTCGCTGCGGCGGCCTGCGGCGGAGCGTTCCTCCTGCGGGAACGGCGTACGGAGAGCCCGCTGCTGCCGCCGGAGGTGCTCGGGTCGGCGACCGTGGCCACGTCACTGGCGGTCCTGCTGGCGGCGTCGGCCTCGCTGTTCGGCACGCTGTTCGCCGGGACCTACCTCCTCCAGGAGGTCCTGGCGATGGACCCGCTGGGCAGCGGCCTCACGGCGCTGCCCCTGGCCGTGATGATGGTCCTGAGCGCGGCGGTCGCGGATCGGCTGCTGCGCCGCCATGGGCCGCGCCGGACGACCGTGGCGGCGATGGCGCTGGTCGCGCTCGGCGCCCTGGCGCTGTCGTGGCTCGCGCTGTCCGGAGCCGATTCCGGTTCCGCGGCCGGCGGTGGCTTCCTGCTCCTGGGTGCCGGGTTCGGCACGGTCATGGTCACCGCCACCGCCGTTCTCGTACGGCATGTGCCGGTCGCGTACGCCGGGGTGGCGGGCGGGTTGCAGCAGACGGCGATGAACGTCGGGCCGGCGCTCGGTGTCGCCGTGGCGACCATGGCGATGGCCCTGACGGCGCCCGGCACGGGCGCGCCGCGGTCGCCGTGGGCCGCCGAGGGCTTCCCCTCCGCGATCGGCGTGACGCTCGCGGTCCTCGCGGCCGTCGCCGCGGCCGGGGCGCTGTGCGCGACGGCGCTGCCCGCGCGCGGGAGCGCGAGCGACGGGCCGGGTCGCGGAGGCCGGACCGACAGCCACGATGACAGCCATGCCGACGGCCATTCCGGAAGCCGTGCTGCCGACCGCGCCGCCGACCGTGCGAGCGTCGGCTGCGAACTCGGCTCCGGCGCCGCCGAGCGACGGTAACCGCCCTGGACCCGGATGCGGACGCTGCCGTCGCGGCTGCCGTACGGGTCACGGCAGGTCACTCACGCCGCGAATGTTACCCTCTGTGCCGGTATCAGCACTTGCTGTCATGAGTGAATCCGCCCCTCGAAGGGCGGTTCGACGGGAGCGCACGTGAAGATCGCCTGCGTCGGCGGAGGGCCCGCCGGTCTCTACTTCGCCCTCCTCATGAAACGCCACGACCCGTCCCATGACATCACCGTCCACGAACGCAACGCGGAGGGTTCGACGTACGGCTGGGGCGTGACCTACTGGCCCGGGCTGCTCGACAAGCTGTACGCGCACGACCCCGAGTCCGCCCGCGCCATCGCCGAGCACTCGGTCCGCTGGAGCGGCGGCGTCGCGCACATCCGCGGCGAGACCACGGCGCACCACGGCGACGAGGGCTTCGGCATCGGCCGCCGCCGGCTGCTCGACGTCCTCACCGACCGCGCCCGGGCCCTCGGCGTACGGCTGGTGTTCGAGCACGAGGTGACGGACTCCGGGGCGGACGGGCTGCCCGACGCCGACCTGGTCGTCGCCGCCGACGGGGTGCACAGCGGGCTGCGCGACCACCACGCCGGCCACTTCGGCACCGAGGTGGCCGTGGGGCGCAACACCTACGTCTGGCTCGGCACCACCAAGGTCTTCGACGCCTTCACCTTCACGTTCGTGGAGACCACGCACGGCTGGATCTGGTGTTACGCCTACGGCTACAGCGAGGACCACAGCACGTGCGTCGTCGAGTGCGCGCCGGAGACCTGGCGGGGCCTCGGCCTCGACCGGGCGTCCCAGACCGAGGGGCTGGCGCTGCTGGAGCAGCTGTTCGCGAAACCGCTGGACGGCCACCGGCTGATCGGCCGGGCGCACCCCGACGGCAGCGCGCAGTGGCTGAACTTCCGCACGGTCACGAACCGGACGTGGTACCGCGACAACGTCGTCCTGGTCGGCGACGCCGCCCACACCACGCACTACTCCATCGGCGCGGGCACCACGCTGGCCCTGGAGGACGCGATGGCGCTGGCGGGCGCGCTGCGCGCGTCACCGGCCCTCCAGCCGGCGCTCGCCCGCTATGAGCGGGAACGGACGGCGGCCCTCCTCCCCCTCCGCAGCGCCGCCCGCTACAGCGCGCAGTGGTACGAGAACCTGCCGCGTTACGTGAACCTGACGCCGCCGCAGATGTTCGCGCTCCTGGGCCAGCGGCACTCGCCGCTGCTTCCGCACGTCCCGCCGCAGCTGTACTACCGGCTCGACCGGGCGGCCGAGCGACTGGAGGCGCTGCGCAGGCTCAAGCGATGGCTGGGCCCGAGGGTCGCGGGCACCTTGCAGGCCGCTCGCTCGCGCTAGGGAGTGTCCGCAAAGTAGCGTCGTCCGCCCGCAGACCGGGGCCGGCGTTGGGGTACCCCCAGGCGAAGCTCTGGGGGAGTGCGCGCCAGGCGTCGGCGGGCAGACGGGACGTTGCGGACACGCCCTAGGACGCAGCGGGCGAACTCTGCCCCTTGCGGGGCCCTTGCCCGTCTCTCGCCGATTGCGTGACCGCGTCGAGGTGGGCAAAGACGACGGTGTTCTCCGTGTACCGCTTCTTCTCGTGGTCGTAACTCCCCCCACAGGTGATCAGCCGTAGCTGGGCGTCGGCGGTGTCGGAGTAGACACGTTCGTCAGGGAAGTCGTCCTGCGGGAAGCTCTCGATGGTGTCGACGACAAAGGTCGCGGTGGTGCCGTCTTTGCGGCTGATGGCGACTCGGTTGCCTGGCTGCACCGTGCTGAGCCGGGCGAAAACAGCCGGGGAGGTCTTGGTGTCGAGGTGTCCGGCGACGATGGCGGTGCCGAGCTGGCCAGGGGAGACACCGGCAGCGAACCAGCCCACCAGGTTCACATCGTCGTCCGGTGGTGCTTCCAGTCGCCCTGACGGGCCGATGGACAGGTCGGTGAACGGGGCGTCAACGCCGATCGCGGGGATCCGCAGCCGTGTCGGTACCGAGCGGGGCAAGGACAGCGGGGTCTGTTTCCCGACACTCGCTCTGGGTGGCTGGGTAGGTGCCGCCGCCTGGCGGACCGGCGCGGGGACGGACGGCGCGCTCACAGGTTCGGCCCAGCTGAGCACGACCACCACGAGTGCCAGCGGCCACAGCAGCATCGGCACGACGCGGCGGGACGCCTGTACGCCCCGCAATGCCTTTCGTACGGATGCTGGACGGATCCTCATCACCGACAGCCACCTTCTTCGACGCACGATCCGAGGCCTGAGCCTTTCCGTGTCGCGAGCGTGGGACCGCAGCGCCCGCGTGCGAGGGCAGCCGCGGTCCCACGTCTTCACTTCCGGCTATCGCGACCCTCAGGCCGCGTCACCGCCGCTCACGCTCCGGCGCCGGACCATGTAGGCGCCGACACCCAGGCCGCCCAGAAGCACCAGCCCTCCGGCCGCCATCGAGCCCGAGGAGGCAAGGCCCCCGCCGCCGGCGTGCACGCCACCACGCGGCTTGTCCTGCTCGTCCTTCTTCTCGTGGTCCTTCTTCGAGCCGTCGTCCTTCTTCGAGCCGTCGTCCTCCTTCGACGACTTGTGCTCCTTGTCCCAGTCGTCACCCGAAGTGGTGGCCAGCAGACCGCCACCCGCGTGCACGCCACCACGCGGCTTGCCCTGCTCGTCCTTCTTCTCGTAGTCCTTCTTCGAGCCGTCGTCCTTCTTCGAGCCGTCGTCCTCCTTCGACGACTTGTGCTCCTTGTCCCAGTCGTCACCCGACGTCGTGGCCAGCAGACCGCCACCCGCGTGCACGCCACCACGCGGCTTGCCCTGCTCGTCCTTCTTCTCGTAGTCCTTCTTCGAGCCGTCGTCCTTCTTCGA
>NZ_JBEXNO010000020.1:130353-136621 GCF_040611175.1 Streptomyces sp. NPDC003036
CGAGCCGTCGTCCTCCTTCGACGACTTGTGCTCCTTGTCCCAGTCGTCACCCGACGTCGTGGCCAGCAGACCGCCACCCGCGTGCACCCCACCACGCGGCTTGCCCTGCTCGTCCTTCTTCTCGTAGTCCTTCTTCGAGCCGTCGTCCTTCCTCGAGCCGTCGTCCTCCTTCGACGACTTGTGCTCCTTGTCCCAGTCGTCACCCGAAGTGGTGGCCAGCAGACCGCCGCCGGTGTGCACGCCGCCGCGGGGCTTGTCGTGCTCGTCCTTCTTCTCGTGGTGCTCGCTGCTGTACGAGGAGTCGCCCTTGTCCCGGTCACCGGCGTTGAAGGCGTAGGCAGCAGGAGCCGTGATCGCGAGAGCCGCCGTAACGGTGGCCGAGGCAAACACAATGCGAGCAGAACGCATGAGGGTTTCCTTCCATCGCGACCACGTCAGTCGGCTTGTGCCGGCTTATGGATCCGTAGCGCGACACCAACACCGTCAATCGACAGACCGCTGAGCACCACCTGGACGGGTATCTGGGTGAACAGACCTCCCAGCCCGGCGTCCGCCGGGCGCCTCAGCCCCTGAGGGAAACCGGTGCAGCCGTCGCCCCGTCAGACCGGCGCGGGGGCGCGGCCGCCGCGGCCGCGCCCAGCAGGCCCGCGTCGGTGCCGGTGAGCGCCGGGGCCACCGTCAGGCGGCGTACGAAGGAGAGGGTGGCGTAGTCGCTCAGGGCCCGCCGCAGCGGCGCGAACAGCACCTCGCCGGCGCCCGCCACTCCCCCGCCGATCACCGCGATCTCGATCTCGACGAGCGACGCGGTGGCGGCTATCCCCGCCGCGAGGGCCTGGGCGGCGCGCTCGAAGGACGCGACGGCGACCGGGTCCCCGGCGTGCGCGGCGGCGGCCACCGCGGCGGCCGTGGCGTCACCGTCGGGCCCTGGCCGCCAGCCGTTGTCGAGGGCGCGGCGGGCGATGTTGGGGCCGCTGGCGATCCGTTCGACGCAGCCGCGCGACCCGCAGGGGCACGGATCCCCGTCCAGCTCGACGCTGATGTGGCCGATGTGGCCGGCGTTTCCGGTGGGACCCGCGTGGAGCCGGCCGCCCAGGACGAGGCCGCCCCCGACGCCGGTGGAGACCACCATGCAGAGGGCGTTGGCGTGGCCGCGGGCGGCTCCCTGCCAGTGCTCGGCGGCGGTCATCGCGACACCGTCCCCGACGAGTTGGACGGGCAGGCCGCCGGTGGCCCGGCGCACCCGGTCGACGAGGGGGTAGTCGCGCCAGCCGGGCACGTTGACGGGGCTGACCGTACCGGCGGAGGCGTCGACCGGACCCGCGCTGCCGATGCCGACCGCCGTGACGGCGGCCCACAGCGGAGAGGAGGTCAGCTCGGCCAGGACCGACTCCACGGCGCGCATCACCGTCTCGCCGTCCTCGCGCGCCGGGGTCGGCCGCTGGGCCCGTACGAGGATCCCGCCGCGGCCGTCCACCAGGGCACCGGCGATCTTGGTGCCGCCGATGTCGAGCGCGGCGATGAGGTCGGAGTGCATCGGCGTGCGGTCCCCCGTGAGAGCTGTCAGTTACCGGCGCGTACCTACGCGTACCTACGCGTACCCGCGAGTACCTGCGAATACAGGCCTGGTTCACGAAGAGTCTGCCTGAGGATCCCGGCATTGACAACGTTGTCCAGGGCCTATGCTCGACGCCAACAGGCTTATACACCCATCCATCTCACTATCTGAACATCCGTCTCACCCGGCCATCCGACCGTCGGACCATCACATCCGACCCTCTGCCCCACCGACCCATCCGACGACGACAGGAAGCAGGAAGCGCGCTGTGGCCCAGACCGCCCGCCACCCCGACCACCGCTACGGCACCCGGCCCACCATGAAGGACGTGGCCGCCCGCGCGGGCGTCGGACTCAAGACCGTCTCCCGCGTGGTGAACGGCGAGCCGGGCGTCACCCCCGACACCGAGCGCCGCGTCCAGGAGGCCATCGAGGCGCTGGGCTTCCGACGCAACGACAGCGCGCGCGTGCTGCGCAAGGGCCGCACCGCCTCCATCGGCCTGGTCCTGGAGGACCTCGCCGACCCGTTCTACGGGCCGCTCAGCCGTGCCGTCGAGGAGGTCGCCCGGGCGCACGGGGCGCTGCTGATCAACGGTTCCAGCGCGGAGGACCCGGACCGGGAGCAGGAGTTGGCGCTGGCGCTCTGCGCGCGCCGCGTGGACGGGCTGATCGTGATCCCGGCCGGCACCGACCACCGGTATCTGGAGCCGGAGATCCGGGCCGGTGTCGCCACCGTCTTCGTGGACCGCCCGGCCGGGCGCATCGACGCCGACGTGGTGCTCTCCGACAGCTTCGGCGGCGCCCGCGCGGGCGTGGCCCACCTGATCGCGCACGGGCACCGCCGGATCGGTTTCATCGGCGACCAGCCGCGCATCCACACCGCCGTGGAGCGGCTGCGCGGCTACCGGGCGGCGATGGAGGACGCGGGGCTGGCGGTGGACGACTCCTGGGTTGCGCTGGGCTCGACCGAACCGGAGCGCGTGCGCGGCGCGGTCGCCGCGATGCTGGCCGCGCCGGAGCCGGTGACCGCGCTCTTCGCGGGCAACAACCGCGTGACGGTGACGGTGGTACGGGAGCTGGCCGGGCGCCCGCACCCGGTGGCGCTGGTCGGCTTCGACGACATCGAGCTCGCCGACCTGCTGGGCATCACCGTCATCGCGCAGGACGCGGCGGCGCTGGGGCGCACGGCGGCCGAGAGGCTCTTCCGGCGGCTGGACGGCTCGGACGACGCCCCGGCGCGCGTGGTGCTGGAGACGACGCTGATCCCGCGCGGCTCGGGCGAGATCGCGCCGCCGTCCTCCTGAGGCGGGGCCGGCCGACGCCCGGCCCCCTCTCACCGGCCTGCCCGTCAGCAGACCGGCAGGCCGGGCACCGGCGCGTCGTTGTCACCGCCCTGGATGTAGACGTCGCTCACCCACACGCCGGCGTTGCCGCTGTCGTCGTCCGTCTTGGCCCACCAGACGTTGGTCCACTCGCCGTGGGTCTCGCGGCGGCCGAGGTTCGCCTGGCAGAAGAAATAGTTCGTGCCGGCGTTGAGGACACCCGCCTCGCTGCCGTCGGCGCGGTACGACTTCGCCCGGGCCCACACCTGGCAGTTGTACTTGCCGCCGCCGATGGAGTGGCACACGGGTGCGGGGGCCGGCGCGGACGGAGGCGCGGGGTTCTCGCCGCCGCCCGCGCCCGTGCCCGTGCCCGTTCCGGCGCCCGCGCCCCGGGTGGCCGGCGTGCGCGTCGGCGGGCCGGACGGCTCCGCGCCGGCGGCCTTCCCGGACGGGGTGGACGCGGGCGCGGCGGCGGACGTGGACGGCCCGGTGTCGTCGCCCGGTGTCGCGTCGGCGGAGGAGGACGCCTCGGCGCCCTGGTCGAGCGGGCGGCCGGGGTCGCGCGTACCGGGCGTCGGATCGGCCTGGCCGCCCACCAGCGCCTGCCCGCCCTGGGGCTGGTCGCGGTCCATGAGGACGTACGTCACGCCGCCGCCCGCCAGCAGGACGGCCGCGGTCGCCGCGGCGACGAGGAACCTGGCGCGGCTCCGGCGGCGCGCCGCCCCGGACTCCGCCCGGCCGCCCGTCGGAGGGGCCGCCGGAACCGGAGCCCCCGGAACCGGAGCCCCCGGGGCCACACCCGCCGCCGGAACGGGAGCCACCGGGACCCCCGCGGCGGGCGGCGGGCCGAAGCCCTGCGGCTGGTGCGGCACGACGTTCCGCTCGGTCGGCACGTACGTCGGCGGGGGCGCCGCCTGCGGCGCCCGGCCCTCGGCCACCGCCGCCAGCAGCCGCGCCGCCGTCGCCGCGTCCGGCCGCTGCGCCGGGTCCTTGTCCATGAGCTGCCGCAGTACGGGGCCGAGGGCCCCGGCGCGCTGCGGCTCGGGGAGCGGCTCCGCGACGATCGCGCTGAGCGTCGACCACGTCGACGTACGGCGGAAGGGCGAGGAGCCCTCGACCGCCGCGTACAGGGTGGCGCCGAGCGCCCAGATGTCGGAGGGGGGTCCCGGCTCGTGGCCCTGGGCCCGCTCGGGCGCGAGGTAGTCGAGCGAGCCGACGATCTCGCCGCTGCGGGTGAGGTGGGCGGTGGCGCCGTCGCCGGCGTCGTCCATGGCGGCGATGCCGAAGTCCGTGAGGACGACACAGCCGGTGCGGTCCAGCAGGACGTTGCCGGGCTTGACGTCGCGATGCAGGACGCCGACGGCGTGGGCGGCGCCGAGCGCCTCCATCACCTTGGCGCCGATCGCGGCGGCCTCGCGTGGGTCCAGGACGCCGCGCTCGGCCAGCACGTCGTCGAGGGAGGGGCCGTCGACCAGCTCCATGACGATGACGGGCCGGCCCTGGTGGTCGGCCACGTCGTGGACGGAGATGACCCCGGGGTGGCGCACCCGCGCGGCCGCCCGCGCCTCGCGCTGCAGGCGCAGCCGCAGGTCCGCGAGTTCGTGTCCGGCGGAGTCCGTGTACGTACGGAGCTCCTTCAGGGCCACTTCGCGGCCCAGCACCTCGTCGAGCGCGCGCCAGACGACGCCCATGCCGCCGCGCCCGAGCTGCCGGATGACCCGGTAGCGCCCGGCGATCAGTTCGTTCTCCCCCGATGACACCGCTGCCCCGTCCCCTGTGTCGCGATTCCCGTCCGAATACGCGTACAGAGTACGGGGCAGCGGTGTGGGCCCCGGCCCCTACTGGGCCGTGGCCGTCAGGTCCCCGCGCCGCGGAGCGGCGAAGCCGTCCAGGTCGGCACGGGTGAGTCCGGTGAGACGGGCGACCTCGTCGGTGTCGAGGGCGCCGCAGTCGATGCCGCGCAGCAGGTAGGAGCTGAGGGCCTTGGCGGTGGCGGGCTCGTCCATGACGTCGCCGCCGGCGTGGTTGGCGTAGGCGGAGAGGCGCTTGGCGGCCTGCTCGAAGCCCTCGCGGTAGAAGGCGAAGACGGCGGCGTAGCGGGTCGGCAGGTGGCCCGGGTGCATGTCCCAGCCCTGGTAGTAGGCGCGGGCCAGGGCGCGGCGGGTGAGGCCGTAGTGGAGGCGCCAGGCGTCGTGGACCTTCTCGGTGGGGCCTACGGGCAGGACGTTGGTGGAGCCGTCGGAGACGCGTACGCCGGTGCCGGCGGCGGCGACCTGCATGATCGCCTTGGCGTGGTCGGCGGCGGGGTGGTCGCTCGCCTGGTAGGCGGCGGAGACGCCGAGGCAGGCGCTGTAGTCGAAGGTGCCGTAGTGGAGGCCGGTCGCGCGGCCCTCGGCGGCGTCGATCATGCGGGCGACGGTGGCGGTGCCGTCGGCGGCGAGGATGGCCTGGCTGGTCTCGATCTGGATCTCGAAGCCGAGGCGGCCGGCGTCGAGGCCGTGGGCCTTCTCGAAGGCCTCCAGGAGCCGGACGAAGGCGCCGACCTGCTCGGCGTAGGTGACCTTGGGGAGGGTGAGGACGAGGCCGTCGGGCAGGCCGCCGCGCTCCATGAGGCCGGTGAGGAAGACATCGGTGGTGCGGATGCCCCGGTCGCGTACGGCGGCCTCCATGCACTTCATGCGGATGCCCATGTACGGGGCGGCCGTGCCTCCCCCAGAGCCTTCGGCCTGGGAGGTGCCCCCAGCGTACGCCTCCGAGATCAGGCGCGCGGCGCGGGCGGCGTCGGCATCCTCGTCCTTGCCGCCGTACCCGTCCTCGAAGTCGACGCGCAGGTCTTCAATGGGCTCGCGCTCCAGCTTGGCCCGTACGCGTGCGTGGACGTCGTCGGCGAGCTCGGCGGAGAGGCCGAGGACGCCGGCGAGGGAGGCGGCGTCGGGGGCGTGCTCGTCGAGCATGGCGAGGGCCTGGTCGCCCCAGGAGCGGATGGTGCCCGCGTCGAAGACCTCACCCGGCACGTAGACGGTGTGGATGGGCTGGCGGGTGCCGGGGTCTCCCGGATAGCGGCGGGCGAGCTCCTCGTCGACCGAGACGAGGGAGGCGCTGATGCTCTCGCTGACCGCTCCGGCGAGGCTCGTCGCCACCTTCTCCTGCTGGCCCTGACCCATTCCCACACCCTCCGAATTTCCACTACACGGAAACAACAATCCGTATGGTGAAGTTAATGGGTGTCCCTGACATGCGTCAATGGTCCCTCCAACGGGCCGGGGCCGCGCGGTGGGATCACCCCGCCGCCCCCCGCCCCCCGCCCGGGCGCGCGGGGGGCCCCCCCCCACGCCTCATGGAACGCGACTTCGGCAGCTACACGCTGGAGAGCAAGTCCATCCTGCAGCGTC
>NZ_JBEXNO010000021.1:0-135857 GCF_040611175.1 Streptomyces sp. NPDC003036
TTGTTCAGGCCGAAGACGTACTTGGTGCCGTCACCGGTGATGACGGTCCAGTACTCGCCGTTGTCGTCGGCCACTCAGTACGTCAGGCCGTAGCCCATCGGATACAGCACCTGCGCCGGGTCGTCGGCGCGCTGCACGGGCACCGGCAGCCGCCCCCCGGGCCGCGCCCGCCCGGCGATGACCCGCGCGGCGGCGCGCAGTTCGACGTCGGTCCAGGAGTACGCGGCGAGGGTGGCGCGCTGGCCGCTGAGGCGTGCGATGTCGTACGGGTTGCGCAGGGCGACCGTGATGACCGGCACGCCGGTCGCGGCGAGCCGGGACACCAGCGTGCGCTGCGTACTGGTCGCCGAGACGTTGTACGTGCCCACGACGACCGCGTCCTTGCCCGCCGCGGCCGCCACCGCGTCGTCGATCTTCGCGGTGGAGGGCGCGGTGCCGGTGGACAGCGCCGCCGCCGTGAAGCCCAGCTCGGTGAGGGCGGCGGCGAGGGTGGCGGTCGGCGGGCCCGTGGTGCCGGAAGGGGACGCCGGGTCGGCGCCGACGACGAGCAGGTGGGGCCGCTCGCGGCGGTCGAGGGGCAGCAGGCCGCCTTCGTTGAGCAGGAGGGTCGTGGTCCGCTCCGCGATCCGGTCGGCCGTGGCGAGGTGGAGGGCGGAGCCGACGGTGCGGTCCACGCCCTCGTGGGTGACGTACGGCTCGCGGAAGAGGCCGAGCTTCGCCTTGAGGCGCAGGATGCGGAGAATCGATTCCTCGATGCGGGCCTCGCTGATCTCGCCGCTCTGTACGGCCTTGAGGACGGCGTTCCAGGCGGTGGGCAGGTGCGGCGGGTTGAGCAGCTGGTCGCACCCCGCCTGTAGGGCGAGGACGGGCACGCGGGCGTCGCCGTACTTGGTGCGGACGCCCTCCATGCCGAGCGAGTCGGTCACGACGACGCCGTCGTAGCCGAGGCGCTCACGCAGGATTCCGGTGAGGATGGGGCGGGAGAGGGTCGCGGGCTCCTCGGCGGGGTCGAGGGCCGGGACGACGATGTGCGCCGTCATGATCGAGTCGATGCCGGCGGCGATGGCCGCCCGGAACGGCGGCGCGTCGAGCTTCTCCCACTGCTCGCGCGTGTGGTTGATCCTCGGCAGCCCGTAGTGGCTGTCGGTCTCGGTGTCGCCGTGGCCGGGGAAGTGCTTGGTGGTGGCCGCGACCCCGGCCCGCTGGTACCCCTTCACCTGGGCGGCGACCAGCTCGGCCACGGCCTCGGGGTCGGCGCCGAAGGAGCGGACGCCGATGACGGGGTTGGCGGGGTTGACGTTGACGTCGGCGACGGGCGCGTAGTTCTGGCGGATGCCCATCGCGGCGAGCTCCCGGGCCGCGACGCGCGCGGCGCGGCGGGCGTCGGAGCGGGACCCGCCCGCGCCGAGCGCCATCGCGCCGGGCACCAGGGTGGCGGGTTCCCCTATCCGGGCGACGATGCCGTGCTCCTGGTCGGTGGAGATGAGGAGCGGTACGGGGGTGGGCTTCGCGAGCCCGGCGCGCTGGATGCCGTTGGACAGGTCGGCGATCTGGTGCGGGTCGCGGGTGTTGTGCGCCCAGGTGAAGTAGATGACGCCGCCGACGTGGTACCGGCCGACGAGCTCGGCGGCGGTGCGGACGCCGATCTCCTTGAGGTTCGCGTCGACGTCGGCCGGGTCGGGCGCGGTGGCGGAGTGCCCGTACACCCGCGAGACGAAGAGCTGGCCGACCTTCTCCTCCAGGCTCATCCGCGAGATGAGCTGCTGGAGGCGGCGGTCGTCTGCGGCCCGCACCGGGGTGGCCACCCCGGTGGCGGCGGCGGCCGCCGCGGCGGCGGTGACGGTGAGGAGGGTACGTCTGGAGGTGGTGGCGCGGTGGTGCACTGGTGCTCCTTCCGGCCGTGCGGAGGGGGAGTGGGAGGCGGTGAAGGAAACTTCCAAGGAGCCACGCATAGCCGGAAAGTAACTGCCAGGTCAAGAACCGGGACCGCAGTGCGCGGCAAAGCCCCTGGCCGGCCCCGAGGTGTCGCTCCGTCACGCGCGCTTGGAGGGGCTGCCTGGCCGTCCCCTACCGCGCTGCGTCGATCGACGAGCCTCCGTGCCCGAGCCCCCGGGTCGCCCACGGGCGCGTACGGAACCGCCAGCCCCTATCCCAGGCCCGCCAGCCGCTCGCGCCCCGCCGCCAGCAGGCGCGGCAGCTCCGCCGCGTCGGCGTACCAGCGCTTCTCGTACTCCCAGCACGCCCAGCCCTCACCGCGCATCAGGCCCAGGCACTCCGCGAGCGGCAGCACCCCGGTGCCCAGGGGGCGCGGGGTCGTGTCCTCGCGGGAGGCGATGTCCTTGACCTGGACGTACCCGAGGTACGGCGCGAGGACCGCGTGCGTCGCCTCCGGGGCCTCGCCCGCGAGCCAGGGGTGCATCACGTCCCACAGCGCGCCGACGTGCTTGTGGCCGACCGCGCCCACGACGCGGGCGACGTCCGCGCCCGTGCGGTGCGAGTCGTGGGTCTCGAGCAGGACCCGTACGCCCAGCTCCGCCGCGACCTCCGCCGCCGCGCCCAGCCGCCGCGCGGCCGTCGCGTCCGCGTCCGCCGGGTCCTGGTCGCCGCCGCCCGGGAAGACCCGTACGTAGGGCGCGCCCAGGTCGGCCGCCAGGTACAGCAGCCGGTGCAGCTCCTCGTACACGGCCTCGTCGTCACCCGCCGCCGCGACCCGCGCGTACCCGGCGACGGAGAGGATCTCGACGCCGGCGCGCGCGAACTCGTCGACCACCACGCGGCGCTGATGCGCCGGCAGCCCCGGGTGCACGGGTTCCTCGGGGTGGGCGCGCAGTTCGACCCCGTGGTAGCCGGTCTCGGCGGCGAGGCGTACGACATCGGCGACGGGCGTCCCGGGGACGCCGAGCGTGGAGAAGGCGTACTTCATGGGCGCGAACCTACCCGCTCGCCGCGCTCCTATGACCGAACGGCTCGACGCCCCGGACTACCCCCGCGGCCGCCCCGTCGACGCCCGCACCATCAGCTCCGCCGGGATCGTCGCGATGCCGCCGGGGGGCGCGGCCTCGGCGCCCACCGCGAGGCGGCCCGCCCGCGCGCCCGCCTCCGACAGCGGAAGCCGTACGGTCGTGAGCGCCGGTACCGCGTCCACCGAGAAGGGCAGGTCGTCGAAGCCCGCCACCGAGACGTCGTCGGGGATGCGCAGGCCCCGGTCCCGCAGCGCGGCGCAGGCGCCCAGCGCCACGGTGTCGTTGGCGGCGACGACCGCCGTCAGGTCCGGGTCGCGCCGCAGCAGCTCCAGCGTCGCGTCGTAGCCGGAGCGGCGGTCGTACGAGCCGTGCACGGTGAGCCGTTCCAGGTCCGGGCCCGCCAGACCGGCCGCGGCCATCGCCTCGCGGTGGCCCTCGAGCCGGTGCCGGGTCGTCGTGCGCTCGGCGGGCCCGGCGACGTAACCGATCCGCCGGTGCCCGAGCGCCAGCAGGTGCTCGGTGAGCCGCCGCCCGCCGCCGCGGTTGTCGAAGGTCAGGGCGGCCGCGATCGCGGCGTCGCCGTTCTCCACCGGCGGCCGCCCGCACAGCACCACGCGTGTGCCCGCGTCCGCCAGCTTGGCGAACCGGGCGGCCATCGCGGCCGTGTGCGCGGGGTCCTCCAGCGCGCCGCCCGTGAGCACGACGGCCGCCGCACGCTGGCGCTGCAGCAGCGTCAGGTACCGCAGCTCGCGCTCCGGCGAGCCACCGGTGTTGCAGACCACGGCGAGCTTCTCGCCGCCCGCGCGGCCCGGCGCGCCCTCGCCGATCGCGCTCTGCGCCGCGCCCGCCATGATCCCGAAGAAGGGGTCGGCGATGTCGTTGACGAGGATGCCGATCAGGTCGGAGGTGGCGGCGGCCAGCGAGCTGGCCGGACCGTTGAGGACGTAGTCGAGCTCCTCCACCGCGCGCAGCACGCGCTCGCGCGTGGACGCGGCGACCGGGTAGTTGCCGTTCAGGACGCGCGACACGGTCGCCGGGGACACCCGGGCGCGCGCCGCCACATCGGCCAGGGTGACTGTCATCGCTATCGCGTTCCTCCGAGGAGAGTCGGGCGTGGCTCTTGTACGCGCCGCTGTCCGCAGGCTAGCGTCATCACTCATAGAAAGCGCTTACTACGCCGCGCTTACCGCGCCGGCACGGCGCCCGAGTCTTGGAGGGACCTTCGTGACACGCAGGACAGTGCGGATCGCCATGAACGGCGTCACGGGGCGGATGGGCTACCGGCAGCACCTGGTGCGTTCGATCCTCGCGATCCGCGAGCAGGGCGGCCTGGACCTCGGCGGCGGCGAGGTCCTGTGGCCCGAGCCCGTCCTCGTCGGCCGCCGCGAGCACGCCCTGCGCGCCCTCGCCGAACGCCACGGCCTCACCGAGTGGACCACCGACCTCGACGCGGTCCTCGCCGACGAGCGCACCGACGTCTACTTCGACGCCCAGGTAACCTCCGCCCGCGTCGACGCCCTCACCAAGGCCATCGCCGCCGGCAAGCACGTCTACACCGAGAAGCCCACCGCCACCGACACCGCCGGCGCCCTGGAGCTGGCGCGGCTGGCCCGGGCCGCCGGCATCAAGCACGGCGTCGTCCAGGACAAGATCTTCCTCCCGGGCCTGCTGAAGCTGAAGCGCCTCATCGACGGCGGCTTCTTCGGCGAGATCCTCTCCGTACGGGGAGAGTTCGGCTACTGGGTCTTCGAGGGCGACTGGCAGGAGGCCCAGCGCCCCTCCTGGAACTACCGCGCCGAGGACGGCGGCGGCATCGTCGTCGACATGTTCCCGCACTGGGAGTACGTGCTGCACGAGCTGTTCGGCCGCGTGACCTCGGTCTCCGCCCACGTCACCACCCACATCCCGCAGCGCTGGGACGAGGACGGCAAGCCGTACGCCGCCACCGCCGACGACGCCGCGTACGGCGTCTTCCAGCTGGAGGGCGGCGCCGTCGCGCAGATCAACTCCTCCTGGGCGGTGCGCGTCCACCGCGACGAGCTCGTCGAGTTCCAGGTCGACGGCACGCACGGCTCGGCCGTCGCCGGACTGCGCGGCTGCCGCGTCCAGCACCGCTCCATGACCCCCAAGCCCGTCTGGAACCCGGACCTCCCGGTCACGCACTCCTTCCGCGACCAGTGGCAGGAGGTGCCGGACAACACCGAGTTCGACAACGGCTTCAAGGCCCAGTGGGAGCTGTTCCTGCGCCATGTCGCGCTCGACGAGCCGTACCACTGGGACCTGCTGGCGGGGGCGCGCGGCGTCCAGCTCGCCGAGCTGGGCCTGAAGTCCTCGGCGGAGGGCCGCCGCTACGACGTACCGGAGCTGTCGCTGTGACCATCCGACTGCCGCACGGCACGTACGAGCCGCGCACCGAGCCCGCCGCCTTCGGCGCACCAGGCACCGCCCTGGCCTCCCGTACGGTCTTCTCCGCCGCGCACGTCGTGGCCGACCCGTACGCGGACGTCTCGCCCGACTCCCCGGCGGCCGTGGACTGGGACGCCACGCTCGCCTTCCGCCGCCACCTGTGGTCGCACGGGCTGGGTGTCGCGGAGGCCATGGACACCGCGCAGCGGGGCATGGGCCTGGACTGGGCGGGGGCCGCCGAGCTGATCCGCCGCTCCGCTGCCGAGGCGAAGGCGGTCGGCGGGCGGATCGCGGCGGGCGTCGGCACGGACCAGCTTGCCCCGGGCGCGCACGGACTGGACCGGGTGACGGCGGCCTACGAGGAACAA
The DNA here is from genome assembly GCF_040611175.1 of Streptomyces sp. NPDC003036. Lineage (NCBI taxonomy): Bacteria > Bacillati > Actinomycetota > Actinomycetes > Kitasatosporales > Streptomycetaceae > Streptomyces > Streptomyces sp. NPDC003036. The sequence continues at coordinate 5,738 of NZ_JBEXNO010000021.1, forward strand.
CTGGCCCTCGTCGAATCCACCGGCGCGCAACCCATCCTCATGGCGTCCCGCGCCCTCGCGGCGGCCGCGACGAGCCCCGACGACTACCTCACCGTCTACACCCACCTCCTGCGCCAGTCCGCCGAGCCCGTCGTCCTCCACTGGCTGGGCCCGATGTTCGACCCGGCCCTGGAGGGCTACTGGGGCTCGGCGGACCTGGACGCGGCGACCGACACCTTCCTGAAGATCATCGCCGAGCACCCGGACAAGGTCGACGGCGTCAAGGTGTCCCTGCTGGACGCGCGGCGCGAGGTCGACCTGCGCCGCCGCCTCCCGAGGGGCGTGCGCTGCTACACCGGCGACGACTTCCACTACCCCGAGCTGATCGCGGGCGACGACCAGGGCTTCAGCCACGCGCTGCTGGGCATCTTCGACCCGCTGGGCCCGCTCGCGGCGGAGGCGGTCCGCCGCCTCGACACCGGTGACACGGAGGGCTTCCGCGCCCTCCTCGACCCGACGGTCCCGCTCTCCCGCCACCTCTTCCAGGCGCCGACCCGCTTCTACAAGACGGGCGTGGTGCTGCTGGCGTGGCTGGCCGGCCACCAGGACCACTTCACGATGGTCGGCGGCCTGCAGTCGGCGCGCTCGCTCCCGCACCTGGCGACGGCGTACGAACTCGCCGACCGGCTCGGGCTGTTCCCGGACCCGGAGCTGGCCGAATCCCGCATGCGGAGCCTGCTGACGGTGTACGGAGTCGCGCAGTGAACCTTTCCCGCTTCAGCATCAACCAGATGACGGTCAAGCAACTCCCGCTGCCCGAGCTGACGGAGGCCTGCGTCCGCCTCGGCGTCCCCGGCGTCGGCCTCTGGCGCGAGCCGGTCGCCGCGTACGGCCTGGAGGCCACGGCCAAGCTCGTCCGGGACGCCGGCCTGACGGTCACCACCCTGTGCCGCGGCGGCTTCTTCACCACCGCGGCCGACCTCGACGACAACCGCGCCGCCGTCGACGAGGCGGCGACCCTCGGTACGGACACCCTGGTCCTGGTCTCCGGCGGCCTGCCCCCCGGCAGCAAGGACCTGCCGGGTGCCCGCTCCCTCATCGCGGACGCCCTCACCGAGCTCGCCCCGTACGCCGCCGAGCGCGGCGTCCGCCTGGCGATCGAGCCGCTGCACCCCATGTACGCGGCCGACCGCTGCGCCGTCTCCACCCTGGACCAGGCCCTCGACCTCGCGGAACGCTTCCCGGCCGAGCAGGTCGGCGTCGTCGTCGACACGTACCACGTCTGGTGGGACGACCGCGCCCCGGCGGCGGTCGCCCGCGCGGGCGCGCAGGGCCGCATCCACTCCTTCCAGCTCGCCGACTGGACCCTCCCCCTCCCGGCCGGCGTCCTCACCGGCCGCGGCCGGCTGGGCGACGGCACGATCGACCTCCGCGCCTGGCGCGAACGCGTCGACGCGGCGGGCTACACCGGCCCCATTGAGGTCGAGCTCTTCAACGACGAGCTGTGGGCCCGCGACGGCCTGGAGGTCCTGGAGGAGACGGCCCGCCGGTACGTGGAGCACGCGCTGTAGGGCGGCCGCTTGTGGAATCCGGCTTCCGGAAAAATTACCCCCCGCATCCGTGCAACCAACCGGCGGTGAGGGGAGTCGTACATGGCGTCAGGGCTTCCGGGGGGAATCTGGGGGGATTCGGGAGGCCTTGAGGGGCGGGGGGAGCGCACAGGGGCCCGGTCATCGGACCGGGCCCCTCGAGTGCCCGCCGGCAGTCACGCGCGGGTGAGTTGTCCACAGGGGAGTGTCCACAGCCCTGCCGCGCTGTCCGACCTGCCCGGTAGCGTCGGGGCATGTCCAATCTGGCAGTCGTCGAAGGGGTCCTCGAGCGGATCACGTACGCCAACGAGGAGAGCGGCTACACCGTCGCGCGGGTCGACACCGGGCGTGGCAGTGGGGAGCTCCTCACGGTGGTCGGGTCGCTGCTCGGCGCGCAGCCGGGGGAGTCGCTGCGGATGGAGGGGCGGTGGGGGTCGCATCCGCAGTACGGCAGGCAGTTCACCGTGGAGAACTACACCACCGTGCTGCCCGCGACCGTGCAGGGCATCCGCCGGTACCTCGGGTCGGGGCTGATCAAGGGCATCGGGCCGCGCATCGCCGAGCGGATCGTCGACCACTTCGGGGTGGAGACGCTCGACGTCATCGAGCGGGAGCCGAAGCGGCTCATCGAAGTGCCGGGGCTCGGGCCCAAGCGGACCAAGCTCATCGGGGCCGCGTGGGAGGAGCAGAAAGCGATCAAGGAGGTGATGGTCTTCCTCCAGGGCGTGGGCGTCTCCACCTCCATCGCGGTGCGGATCTACAAGAAGTACGAGGACGCCTCGATCTCGGTCGTGAAGAACCAGCCCTACCGGCTGGCCGCCGACGTGTGGGGCATCGGGTTCCTCACCGCCGACCGGATCGCGCAGGCCGTCGGCATACCGCACGACAGCCCGGAGCGCGTGAAGGCGGGGCTGCGGTACGCGCTGTCCCAGTCCAGCGACCAGGGGCACTGCTTCCTGCCCGAGGAGCAGCTGATCGCGGAGGCGGTGAAGCTGCTCCAGGTCGACATGGGCCTGGTCATCGAGTGCCTCTCCGAGCTCGTCGCGGACGAGGAGGAGGGCGGTGTCGTACGGGAGCGGGTGCCGGGGCCGGAGGGGGAGCCGCTGACCGCCGTCTACCTGGTGCCGTTCCACCGCGCCGAGGTCTCCCTCGCCGCCCAGCTGCTGCGGCTGCTGCGCACCGAGGAGGACCGGATGCCGGCCTTCCGGGACGTCGCCTGGGACAAGGCGCTGGCGTGGCTCGCGGACCGTACGGGGGCGGAGCTGGCGCCCGAGCAGGAGCAGGCCGTGCGCCTGGCCCTCACCGAGAAGGTGGCCGTGCTGACGGGCGGCCCCGGCTGCGGCAAGTCCTTCACGGTGCGGTCCATCGTGGAGCTGGCCCGGGCCAAGAAGGCCAAGGTCGTCCTCGCCGCGCCGACCGGCCGCGCGGCCAAGCGGCTGGCGGAGCTGACCGGCGCCGAGGCGTCGACCGTGCACCGGCTGCTGGAGCTCAAGCCGGGCGGCGACGCCGCGTACGACCGGGACCGGCCGCTCGACGCCGACCTGGTCGTCGTCGACGAGGCGTCCATGCTGGACCTGCTGCTGGCCAACAAGCTGGTCAAGGCGGTCGCCCCCGGCGCCCACCTGCTGCTGGTGGGGGACGTGGACCAGCTGCCGAGCGTCGGCGCGGGCGAGGTGCTGAGCGACCTGCTGGCCCCGGGCAGCCCCGTCCCCGCCGTACGGCTGACGAGGATCTTCCGGCAGGCCCGGCAGTCCGGCGTCGTCACCAACGCCCACCGCATCAACTCCGGGCAGCAGCCCCTCACTTCGGGGCTTCCCGACTTCTTCCTCTTCGTCGCGGAGGAGACGGAGGAGGCCGGCCGCCTCGCGGTGGACGTCGCGGCCCGCCGCGTACCGATGAGATTCGGCCTTGATCCCCGCCGGGACGTCCAGGTCCTCGCGCCCATGCACCGCGGCCCGGCCGGCGCGGGCACCCTCAACGGACTGTTGCAACAGGCGATCACCCCCGCCCGCCCCGATCTGCCCGAGAAGAGGTTCGGCGGCCGGGTCTTCCGCGTCGGCGACAAGGTCACCCAGATTCGCAACAATTACGAAAAGGGAGCGAACGGAGTCTTCAACGGCACGGTCGGCGTGGTCACGTCCCTGAACGTGGACGACCAGCGTCTGACGGTACTGACGGACGAGGACGAGGAGGTGCCGTACGACTTCGACGAGCTCGACGAGCTGGCACACGCGTACGCCGTCACGATCCACCGCTCCCAGGGCAGCGAGTACCCGGCCGTGGTGATCCCGGTGACCACGGGAGCGTGGATGATGCTCCAGCGCAACCTGCTCTACACCGCCGTCACGCGCGCCAAGAAGCTCGTCGTCCTCGTCGGCTCGCGCAAGGCGATCGCCCAGGCCGTCCGCACCGTCTCCGCCGGCCGGCGCTTTACCTCACTGCGCCACCGCCTGACAGGTGAGGTGCGGGTGGGAAACATCACCCAGGGGCCCCCGGGAGATCGCAGGACTTTCCTAACCGGGGCGAAGGGGGCAGGATGAGCAGGTTGACGGCACTGAGTGCCGCCAATTGGCCGAATGGTCGACCCCGAGTGCACTCTGCTGAGCCAAGTGGGGGATGGTAGAGACAGTCAGGGCACCTCGAAGAAGAGGCACTACGTCGGTGAGGGATGACGTGAGCGACAACTCTGTAGTACTGCGGTACGCGGACGGTGAGTACACCTACCCGGTGGTCGAGAGCACCGTCGGTGACAAGGGCTTCGACATCGGGAAGCTCCGAGCCCAGACCGGTCTGGTGACCCTGGACAGCGGTTACGGCAACACCGCCGCCTATAAATCCGCGATCACCTACCTCGACGGCGAGCAGGGCATCCTGCGGTACCGCGGCTACCCCATCGAGCAGCTGGCCGAGCGCTCCACCTTCCTCGAGGTGGCGTACCTGCTGATCAACGGCGAGCTGCCGAAGGTCGACGAGCTGGCGGCCTTCCGTAACGAGATCACGCAGCACACGCTGCTGCACGAGGACGTCAAGCGGTTCTTCGACGGGTTCCCGCGCGACGCCCACCCGATGGCGATGCTGTCCTCCGTCGTCAGCGCGCTGTCCACCTTCTACCAGGACAGCCACAACCCCTTCGACGAGAAGCAGCGTCACCTGTCCACGATCCGGCTGCTGGCCAAGCTGCCGACGATCGCGGCGTACGCGTACAAGAAGTCGATCGGTCACCCCTTCGTCTACCCCCGCAACGACCTCTCGTACGTCGAGAACTTCCTGCGCATGACCTTCTCGGTCCCGGCGCAGGAGTACGAGCTCGACCCGGTCGTGGTCTCCGCGCTGGACAAGCTGCTGATCCTGCACGCGGACCACGAGCAGAACTGCTCCACCTCCACCGTGCGCCTGGTCGGCTCCTCGCAGGCGAACATGTTCGCCTCGATCTCCGCCGGCATCTCGGCCCTGTGGGGCCCGCTGCACGGTGGCGCCAACCAGTCGGTGCTGGAGATGCTCCAGGGCATCCAGGCCACCGGCGGCGACGTCGACTCCTTCATCCGCAAGGTGAAGAACAAGGAGGACGGCGTCCGCCTGATGGGCTTCGGCCACCGCGTCTACAAGAACTTCGACCCGCGCGCGAAGATCATCAAGGCGGCGGCGCACGACGTCCTGTCGGCCCTCGGCAAGTCCGACGAGCTGCTCGACATCGCGCTGAAGCTGGAGGAGCACGCGCTCGCCGACGAGTACTTCGTCTCGCGCAACCTCTACCCCAACGTCGACTTCTACACGGGTCTGATCTACCGGGCGATGGGCTTCCCGACCGAGATGTTCACGGTCCTCTTCGCCCTGGGCCGGCTGCCGGGCTGGATCGCCCAGTGGCACGAGATGATCAAGGAGCCGGGCTCCCGCATCGGCCGCCCGCGCCAGATCTACACGGGCGAGGTCCTGCGCGACTTCGTGCCGGTCGAGGCCCGCTGAGCCTCGCTTCCCCCACGGGAAGTTCCCCCACGGGAAGTTCCCGCACGGGGGAAGCAGAAGCGCCCCGCCGCCGATCCCCCCACGGGTCGGCGAGCGGGGCGCTTCCTTACCCCGGAGCGGATTCCCCCCACGGGATCCGGCCGGGCGTCTGCCGGGTTCAGCAGAAGCTCGCGTGTGCGATCTGCCGGGGTACGTACGTACGGGAGGGCCGCTCAAAGCTCCCCGGTGCACGTGCCCCGGCCAACGCTTGCCTGGGACGTCCCCCAAGACATCCCATGAACGTCCCCCAAGACGTTCGTGGCATCGCCCATTTAGACTCGCGAGCCGTCCAAATGGTTACCCCCAAATATCTGTGATCTAGGTCTCTTTGTGAAGGTCTTGTGTGTCACGTGAAGGCAAACTCACGTAAACGATCGCAGGCGAAGGCTGTTAGTCACCACGAAAACGGACGAAAAAGCCATGGCGAGCCCCGCGATCATGGGGTTGAGGAGCCCGGCGGCGGCCAGCGGCAGCGCGGCGACGTTGTAGCCGAAGGCCCAGAAGAGGTTCCCCTTGATCGTCGCGAGGGTGCGGCGCGCGAGGCGGATGGCGTCCGCCGCGACCCGTAGGTCCCCGCGTACGAGGGTGAGGTCGCCCGCCTCGATGGCCGCGTCCGTGCCGGTGCCCATCGCCAGCCCCAGGTCGGCCTGGGCGAGGGCGGCCGCGTCGTTCACGCCGTCGCCGACCATCGCCACCGAGCGGCCCTCGGCCTGGAGGCGCTTGACGACGTCCACCTTCTCCTCGGGCAGCACCTCGGCGTACACCTCGTCGATGCCGACCTCGGCCGCCACCCGCTCGGCGACGGCCCTGTTGTCGCCGGTGAGCAGGACCGGCGTGAGCCCGAGGGCGCGCAGCCGTCGCACTGCCTCCGGGCTCGTCTCCTTGACGGCGTCGGCGACGGCGAGGCTGCCGCGCACCCGGCCGTCCCAGGCGACGTGGACGAGGGTGGCGCCGTCGTCGGAGGCAGTCGGCGCGCTCTCCGCGCCGTCCAGCAGGGCCGCGCGGCCGACCACGACCTTGTGGCCGTCGACGACACCCCGTACGCCGAGCCCCGGGACGTTCTCGAAGCTCTCGGGCGACGGCAGCTCGCCCTCGCCCAGGCGCTCGGCGGCGCCGGCCGCGATCGCGCGGGCGACCGGGTGCTCGGAGGCGTGCTCCAGCGCGCCCGCGAGGCGCAGCAGCTCGCGCTCGTCCGTGCCCTCGGAGGCGTACACGCCCTGGAGGGTCATGCGGCCGGTGGTGACCGTTCCGGTCTTGTCCAGGACGACGGTGTCGACGCGACGCGTGGACTCCAGCACCTCCGGACCCTTGATGAGGATGCCGAGCTGGGCGCCGCGCCCGGTGCCGACCATGAGCGCGGTCGGCGTGGCGAGACCCAGCGCGCACGGGCAGGCGATGATCAGGACGGCGACGGCCGCGGTGAAGGACGCGGTCGCGTCACCGGTCGCCGCCAGCCAGGTCAGCAGCGTGCCGAGCGAGATCAGCAGCACGACGGGCACGAAGACGGCGGAGATCCGGTCCGCGAGCCGCTGCACCCGCGCCTTGCCGGCCTGCGCCTCCTCGACCAGCCGCGCCATCCGGGCGAGCTGCGTGTCGGCGCCGACGCGGGTGGCCTCGACGACGAGGCGGCCGGAGGTGTTGAGCGTGGCCCCGGTGACGGGGTCGCCGACGGTGACGTCGACGGGGACGGACTCGCCGGTGAGCAGCGACACGTCGACGGCGGAGGCGCCCTCGACGACCGTCCCGTCGGTGGCGATCTTCTCTCCGGGGCGGACCGCGAAGCGGTCGCCGGGCCGCAGGTCGCCGACGGGGATCCGCACCTCGCGGCCGCCGCGCAGGACGGCCACGTCCTTCGCGCCGAGGCGCATGAGCGCGCGGAGGGCCGCACCGGCGCTGCGCTTGGCGCGGGCCTCCAGGTAGCGGCCGAGGAGGATGAAGACGGTGACCCCGGCGGCGACCTCCAGGTAGATCGTCGACGCGCCGTCCCCGGGGGCGGGGGTGAGGTCGAAGCCGTGGCGCATGCCGGGTGCGCCGGCGTGGCCGAGGAACAGCGCCCACAGGGACCAGCCGAAGGCGGCGAGGGTGCCGACCGAGACGAGCGTGTCCATCGTCGCGGCGCCGTGCCGGAGGTTGGTCCAGGCGGCCCGGTGGAACGGCAGGCCGCCCCAGACGACGACGGGCGCGGCCAGGGTGAGCGAGAGCCACTGCCAGTGGTCGAACTGGAGCGAGGGCACCATCGCGAGCAGGACGACGGGCGCGGCGAGGAGGAGGGAGACGGCGAGCCGCTGCCGTAGCGCGTCGTGTTCGCTCTGTGTCCCGCCGGTGTCGCGCGTGCCCGGGGCGGTGGGCTCCGCGGCGGGATGCGGCGGCGGGGGCGGCGGAGCCGGCTCCTGTGCCGTGTAACCCGTCTTCACGACCGTGGCGATCAGGTCGGCGACCTCCACGCCCTTCGGGTGCGTGACCGTCGCCTTCTCGGTCGCGTAGTTGACGGTCGCGGTGACGCCTTCCATGCGGTTGAGCTTCTTCTCCACGCGGGCCGCACAGGAGGCGCAGGTCATGCCGCCGATGATCAGTTCGGTGGTGGAGGTCTCCGGTGCGGTGGTGGCGGTGCTGGTCATGGGCGTTTCCAGGAGCGGGACGGGGCCGGGCCGACCGTCGTCACGGTACGACCCGGCCGTTCGGGCCGTGGGAGCCGTTGGAGCCTTTCGGGTGAGCTCGCGCTCAGGCCTGGCCGACGAGCTCGTAGCCCGCCTCGTCGACGGCCGCGCGTACCGCGTCCTCGTCCAGCGCGGCCTCGGACACCACGGTAACGCGGCCCGTGGCGGCGACGGCCGTGACGGAGGTGACGCCCGGGATCTCGGAGATCTCGCTGGAGACGGCGCCCTCGCAGTGGCCGCACGTCATGCCCTTGACCTGGTAGACGGTGGTGACCGTGCCGGCGGCGGCCGGGGCGTCGGCGGCACCGTCGTGGCAGCCGCCCGAGGGCGAGCAGCAGGAACCGGAGGTGGCCTGGGGGAGTTCGGTCTTCGTCTCGGCGGTCATGGCGTACTCCTTTGGGGTCGGTCATGGTGCGCCAGGGGCTCACGGGGATGCCGTGGCTGCCTGACACACATCACTCTATACCCCTAGGGGGTATAAATGCCAGGTGATCCGGCGGCCGTTTCCGAGACCCGGCGCGACGACCCCCCAACGCCCGCGGCCCCGCACCGGGGAGGGTGCGGGGCCGCGGGCGGTACGAGATCCCGGGATGGCGGGCGTCAGCCCTTGCGCCCCCGGTTGCCCGGCCGGTTGGCGACCCAGACGCGGATGGTGTCCGCGTACCAGTAGGGCTTGCCGCCCTCGACGTGGTCGGGCTGGGGGAGCAGGCCGTGTTTGCGGTACGACCGGACGGTGTCCGGCTGTACCCGGATGTGCGCGGCGATCTCCTTGTAGGACCAGAGCCTTCTGTCCGTCATCTGTGGCACCTCCCTGCGGGCGCCGCGGCGGCGGCCCGGGAGGGCTGTCGGAGGAGCCGCGGCGGGACGCTGGCGATCACTGAGCCTGTGCCCGGACAACGACGCCGAGTGAGCGGCGGGGAGCGGCTGTCGAAGGGCTGTGACGGAAGTCCCGCGTAGTGGAGACAAGTGTGACGATGAAGAGACCCCTGTTACACACGTGGCATCGGCGTGCCCGGTCACGCGCCGCAGGAGCGGAGGAAGCGGCGCGTCCGCTCCGCGATGGGGTACGGCTTGTCGGGCGGGCACGGGTACATGTCCTGCTCGACGATGGCGAAGAGGTCGACGTCCAGCGCCTGGGCGGCGGCCAGCACCGGCTCGAACGCGGGCACCCCGGTCGGCGGCTCGCACATCACGCCGCGCGCGACGGCCGGGCCGAAGGGGGTCCCCTCGGCGACGACCTGCGCCAGGATCGCGGGGTCCACCTGCTTGAGGTGGAGGTAGCCGATCCGCTCCCCGTAGGTCTCGATCAGCTTGACGCTGTCGCCGCCGCAGTACGCGTAGTGCCCGGTGTCCAGACAGAGGGCGACCAGGCCGGGGTCGGTGGCGTCGAGGAAGCGGGTGACGTTCTCCTCGGTGTCGATGTGCGTGTCGGCGTGCGGGTGGACGACGATCCGGAGCCCGAAGCGGTCCTGCACCTCCAGGCCCAGACGCTCCGTCAGACGGGTCAGGTTCCGCCACTGCTCCGGCGTCAGCGTCCGGTCCTCCAGCACCCGGCCGGTCTTGTCGTCCCGCCAGAAGGACGGGATGACGACGAGATGGTCGGCGCCCATGGCGTGGGCGAGGGCGGCGTTGTCGGCGACGTGGGCCCAGGTCTTCTCCCAGACGGCCTCGCCGTGGTGCAGGCCGGTGAAGACCGTGCCGGCCGACACCTTGAGGCCCCGGCGCGCGGTCTCCTCGGTGAGCCGCGCCGGGTCGGTGGGGAGATAGCCGTACGGGCCCAGCTCGATCCACTCGTAACCGGCTGCGGCCACCTCGTCCAGGAAGCGTTCCCAGGGGACCTGCCGGGGATCGTCGGCGAACCACACGCCCCACGAGTCGGGGGCGGAGCCGATCCGGATGCGGGACAGCGGCGGTGGCGACAGCGGCGGCGGCGACTGCGGTGACTGCGGCGTCATGGGGGTCAGCTTGGAAGGGGCCGGAAGCGAGCGTCAAGGCATAGTCCGAATGTAAGGACAAAATGTTGACAGGTGTTCCGAGGGGGACTAGACCTGAGCGCGGTGCCGATGTGAAGGGGACATGGATGGCGACCGATCCGTACGACCTGATCACCATGGGGCGCATCGGGGTGGACCTCTACCCGCTGCAAACGGGCGTGCCGCTCGCCCAGGTGGACGCCTTCGGCAAGTTCCTCGGCGGCTCCGCCGCCAACGTCGCCGTCGCCGCCGCCCGGCTCGGCCGCCGCACCGCACTCGTCAGCCGCACGGGCGCCGATCCGTTCGGCGACTACCTCCACCAGGAGCTGCGGGCGTTCGACGTCGACGACCGCTGGGTGACGCCCGTCGAGGCGTACCCGACGCCGCTCACCTTCTGCGAGATCTTCCCGCCCGACCACTTCCCGCTCTACTTCTACCGGTACCCCAAGGCCCCCGACCTGGAGATCCACCCGCACGAGCTGGACCTGGCCGCCCTCGCCGCCGCCCGCGTCTTCTGGGTCACCGGCACCGGCCTGTCCGCCGAGCCCAGCCGCACGGCCACCCTCGCCGCCCTCGCACACCGGGCCAAGCGCGGCACCACCGTCTTCGACCTCGACTGGCGGCCAGTGTTCTGGGCCGACGCCGACAGCGCCCGCCCGCACTACCGCGAGGCCCTCCGGCACGCCACCGTCGCCGTCGGCAACCTCGACGAGTGCGAGATCGCCACCGGCGAGCGCGAGCCGTACGCCGCCGCCCGCGCGCTGCTCGACGCGGGTGTCCGCCTCGCCGTCGTCAAGCAGGGGCCCAAGGGGGTCCTCGCCATGGCCGCCGACGGCGAGACCGCCGACGTGCCGCCCGTCCCGGTCGAGGTCGTCAACGGGCTGGGGGCGGGGGACGCGTTCGGCGGGGCGCTGTGCCACGGGCTGCTCGCCGGCTGGGACCTGGAGCGGACGGTCCGGTACGCCAACGCCGCCGGCGCCCTCGTCGCCTCCCGCCTCGCCTGCTCCTCCGCGATGCCGTTCCCCGAGGAGGTCGAGCAGGCGCTCGGGAGCGGCGGCACACCGTGAGCGTCGACCTCGCGCACCTCGTCGCGGTCCGCACCCGCCACCCCGAAGCCGTCGCCGAGGCCGCCGCCCGCCGCCGGCGCAGGCCCCTCCTCCGCGCCCCCGCCACCGGGCGCGAGGGCCCCGACCACCACGGCCGGCTCATGATCGTCGCCGCCGACCACCCCGCCCGCGGTGCCCTCGCCGTCGGCGACCGCCCGCTCGCCATGGCCAACCGCCTCGACCTCCTCGAACGCCTCTGCCTCGCCCTCTCCCGCCCCGGCGTCGACGGCGTCCTCGCCACCGCCGACATCCTCGACGACCTGCTCCTCCTCGGCGCCCTCGAAGAGAAGGTCGTCATGGGCTCCATGAACCGCGGCGGCCTCGCCGGCGCCGCCTTCGAGCTCGACGACCGCTTCACCGGCCCGCGCCCCGAGGACCTCGCGCGCCTCCGCTTCGACGCCGGGAAGCTGCTGCTGCGCATCGACCCCGGCGACCCCGGCTCCCTGACCACCCTCCACTCCGCCGCCCGCGCCATCGACGCCATGGCCGCGTACCGGCTTCCCGTCTTCGTCGAGCCGTTCCTCTGCCGGCGCGACCCGGACGGCCGCCTGCGCAACGACCTCGGCGCCGACGCCGTGACCACGGCCATCGCCATAGCCTCGGGTCTCGCCGGCACCTCGGCGTACACCTGGCTCAAGGTCCCCGTCACCGACGACCCGGACGCCATGGCACGCGTGATGGGGACCTCCACCCTGCCCGCCGTGCTGCTCGGCGGAGAGGTCGGCCGCGACCAGGACGCCACGTACGAGAAGTGGCGCAAAGCCCTCCACCTGCCCACCGTCCAGGGTCTGGTGGTGGGACGCTCGCTGCTCTACCCGCCCGACGACGATGTGGCGGCGGCCGTCGACACGGCCGTGGGCCTGCTCTGAGAAGGCTCCGAGAAGGGGGTACGCAAGGACCATGCGCGAACGGCAGCTGTACGTACCGAGGGGCGCGGCCGCCGACGGCCCGTACGCCCTCCACATCGACCCCGTGTACGCCGGCTGGGCCCACTCCGCCCTCCGGGTCCTCGACCTCGGCCCCGGTGAGGCGCACGAACTCGCCACCCGCGACACCGAATGGATCGTGCTTCCGCTCACCGGTGGTTGTACGGTGCAGGTGGACGGGGGCGAACGCTTCGAACTGGCGGGCCGCGCAAGCGTGTTCAGCGACGTCTCGGACTTCGCGTACGTACCGCGCGACGCCCACGCCCAGATCGCCTCCGGCGCGGGAGGCCGTTTCGCCCTGGCAGGAGCGAGGTGCGAGCGACGACTCCCCGCTCGCTACGGCCCCGCGCCGGAGGTCCCGGTCGAGGCACGCGGCAGCGGCACCTGCGCCCGCGAGGTGCGCAACTTCGCCGCCGCCGACACCTTCGACTGCGACCGGCTCATCGCCGTCGAGGTCCTCACCCCCGGCGGCAACTGGTCCTCCTACCCGCCGCACAAGCACGACGAGCACCTCCCCGGCGAGGAGGCGGAGCTGGAGGAGATCTACTACTTCGAGATCGAGGGCGACGGACTGGGCTACCAGCGCGTGTCCCCTTCCCGCCCCGGCGGCGCCGACGTCCTCGCCGAGGTCCGCACCGGCGACGCCGTCCTCGTACCGGACGGCTGGCACGGCCCGTCCATCGCGCAGCCGGGGCACACCATGTACTACCTCAACGTCATGGCGGGCCCGGGGGAGGAGAGGGAGTGGAGGATCCGCTTCCATCCCGACCACCGCACGGAGGGATACCGATGAGCAGCCGCACGACCGGTACGCGACGACTCACCACGGCCCAGGCGCTCATCGCCTTCCTGGCCCGCCAGTACACCGAGCGCGACGGGCAGTACCACCGCCTCATCAGCGCCACCTGGGGCATCTTCGGCCACGGCAATGTGGCGGGCATCGGCCAGGCCCTGATCGAGTCGGCCGACGACATGCCGTTCCTCCAGGGCCGCAACGAGCAGGCCATGGTCCACGCCGCCGTCGGCCACGCCCGCCAGACGAACCGCCTGTCCACCCACGCCGTCACCACCTCCATCGGCCCCGGCGCCACCAACCTCGTCACCGGCGCCGCCCTCGCCACCATCAACCGCCTGCCCGTGCTGCTGCTCCCCGGAGACACCTTCGCCACCCGCCCCGCCGACCCGGTGCTCCAGCAGCTGGAAGTTCCGTACGCGGGTGACGTGTCCGTCAACGACACGCTGCGGCCCGTCTCGGCGTACTTCGACCGCGTCACCCGCCCCGAGGCGCTGATCCCGGCCGCGCTCCAGGCGATGCGCGTGCTCACCGACCCGGCCGCCACCGGCGCCGTCACGCTGGCGCTGCCGCAGGACGTGCAGGCGGAAGGCCACGACTGGCCGGAGGAGTTCTTCGCCGAACGCGTCTGGCGGGTGCGCCGCCCCCAGCCCGACGAAGCCGAGATCGACGCCGCCGTCCGCGCCGTCAGGGCGGCGGACCGGCCCCTGATCATCGCGGGCGGCGGCGTCCACCACAGCCGCGCCGAAGCCGCCCTCGCGGCCTTCGCCGCCGCGACCGGCATCCCTGTCGCCTCGACCCAGGCGGGCAAGGGCTCGCTGCCCCACGACCACGCGGCCGACGTCGGCGGTATCGGCCACACCGGCACCGCCACCGCCGACCACCTCGCCCGCACCGCCGACCTCGTCATCGGCGTCGGCACCCGCTACACCGACTTCACCACCGCCTCCTCGACGCTCTTCGCCCAGCCCGGCGTCCGGTTCGTCAACCTCAACATCACCGGCTTCGACGCCCACAAGATGGCCGCCCTCCCGCTGGTCGCCGACGCCCGCGCGGGCCTGGAACACCTCACCGCCGCCCTGGCGGGGCACACCGTCCCGGCGTCGTACGCGGCCGAGTACGCCGGGCTCAAGGCCGACTGGGAGTCGCGCGTCACCGCCGCCTACACCCCGCGGAGCGAGGACGCGCGCCCCACCCAGCCGCAGGTCCTCGGCGTACTCGACACCCTGGTCACCGGGGACGACATCCTGATCAACGCCGCCGGATCGCTCCCCGGCGACCTGCACAAACTGTGGCGCGCCCGCTCCCGCGACCAGTACCACGTCGAGTACGGCTACTCCTGCATGGGCTACGAGATCCCCGCCGCCATCGGCGTCGCCCTCGCGGCCCCCGGGCGCCCGGTCTGGGCCCTCGTCGGCGACGGTACGTACCTGATGAACCCCACCGAAATCGTCACCGCCGTCCAGGAACGCGTCCCCATCAAGGTCGTCATCCTCCAGAACCACGGATACGCCTCCATCGGCGGCCTGTCCGAGTCCGTGGGCGCCGAGCGGTACGGCACCGCCTACCGCTACCGCGCCCCCGACACGACGTACACCGGTGAGCCGCTCCCGGTCGACCTCGCCGCCAACGCCGCCTCCCTCGGCATGCGCGTCCTGCGCGCCCACACCATCGGTGACCTGCGGGAAGCCCTCGCCGAAGCGCGGGCGGCGACCGTCCCCACATGTGTCTACGTGGAGACCGAAACGGCAGACACAGTGTCGGGCGCGCCCCCCGCCGAGGCATGGTGGGATGTGCCCGTGGCCGAGACCGCGACCCGCACGGCGGCGGTCAAGGCCCGCGAGGAGTACGACCGGCATGTCGCAGCCCGACGCCGCCACCTGTGAAGCATCTGAAGGAGCTTTCGTCATGACGAAGACCGTCAACCACTGGATCGGTGGCAAGACCGTCGAGGGCACGTCGGGCAACTGGGGCCCGGTCACCGACCCGGCGACCGGTGCCGTCACCACGCGGGTCGCGCTCGCCTCGGCCGACGAGGTCGACGCGGCGGTCGCCTCCGCCAAGGCCGCGTACGCCACCTGGGGCACGTCCTCGCTGGCGCAGCGGACCGGCATCCTGTTCAAGTACCGCGCGCTGCTGGACGCCCGCCGCGGCGAGATCGCCGACCTGATCACCGCCGAGCACGGCAAGGTCCACTCCGACGCGCTGGGCGAGGTCGCGCGCGGCCTGGAGATCGTCGAGCTGGCCTGCGGGATCACCGTCCAGCTCAAGGGCGAGCTGTCCACCCAGGTCTCCAACCGGGTCGACGTCGCCGCCATCCGCCAGCCGCTCGGCGTGGTCGCCGGCATCACGCCGTTCAACTTCCCGGCGATGGTGCCGATGTGGATGTTCCCGCTGGCCGTCGCCTGCGGCAACACCTTCGTGCTGAAGCCGAGCGAGAAGGACCCGTCCGCGGCGAACCTCCTCGCCGAGCTGGCCTCCGAGGCCGGTCTGCCCGACGGCGTGCTCAACGTCGTCCACGGCGACAAGGTGGCCGTCGACGCCCTGCTGGAGCACCCGGACGTCGCCGCCGTCTCCTTCGTCGGCTCCACGCCGATCGCCAAGTACATCCACACCACCGCCTCCGCCAACGGCAAGCGCGTCCAGGCCCTCGGCGGCGCCAAGAACCACATGCTCGTCCTCCCGGACGCCGACCTCGACGCGGCCGCCGACGCGGCGGTCTCGGCGGCGTACGGCTCGGCGGGCGAGCGCTGCATGGCGATCTCGGCGGTCGTCGCGGTCGGCGCCATCGGTGACGAGCTCGTGGAGAAGATCCGCGAGCGCGCCGAGAAGATCAAGATCGGTCCCGGCACCGACCCCGCCTCCGAGATGGGCCCGCTGATCACGGCCGCCCACCGCGACAAGGTCGCCTCGTACGTCACCGGCGCCGCCGCCCAGGGCGCGGAGGTCGTCCTCGACGGCACCGGCTACTCGGTGGACGGCTACGAGAACGGCCACTGGATCGGCCTGTCCCTGCTCGACAAGGTGTCGACCGACTCCGACGCGTACCGCGACGAGATCTTCGGCCCGGTGCTGTGCGTGCTGCGCGCCGACACCTACGAGGACGGCGTCCGCCTCATCAACGACTCGCCGTTCGGCAACGGCACCGCCATCTTCACCCGCGACGGCGGCGCCGCCCGCCGCTTCCAGCTGGAGGTCCAGGCGGGCATGGTCGGCGTGAACGTGCCGATCCCGGTCCCCGTCGGCTACCACTCCTTCGGTGGCTGGAAGGACTCCCTCTTCGGCGACCACCACATCTACGGCAACGACGGCGTGCACTTCTACACGCGCGGCAAGGTCGTCACCACCCGCTGGCCGGACCCGTCCGAGGCCCCGGTGGGCGTGGACCTGGGCTTCCCGCGCAACCACTGACAGCTTCCCGGTCCGACAGAAAACGGCTGGCCCCGACCGGGGCCGGCCGTTGATCCTTGCCGGGATGAACGAGAGCGAACCGAAGTACCGCATCCGCGCCCTCCACACCGAGGACACGATCACCGTCTACCAGGCCTACAGGCCCGCCATCGGCGGTCCCGCCGCCCGCGACGGCCGCTTCCCGGCCGCCTGGAAGCGGGACCGGATGACGTGGATCAAGCCGAGCTTCCTGTGGATGATGTACCGCTGCGGCTGGGCCACCAAGGAGGGCCAGGAGACGGTCCTCGCCGTCGAGATCAGCCGCGAGGGCTTCGAGTGGGCGCTGCGCCACTCCTGCCTGTCCCACTACCGGCAGGGCCTCCACCCCGACCAGGCCGACTGGAAGCGGCAGCTGCGCCGGTCGCCGGCCCGCGTCCAGTGGGACCCCGAGCGGGACCTGCACCTGTCGCCGCTGCCGTACCGCTCACTCCAGCTGGGCCTGTCGGGGGAGGCGTCGGCCCGGTACGCCGACGAGTGGACGGTCTCCATCCGGGACGTGACACCGCTCGCCCACGAGATCCACGCCCTGGTGCGGGACGGCGACCTGGAGCGCGCGGCACGGCTGATGCCCGAGGAGCGCCCGTACCCGGCGGGTGCGGAGCTCCTCGGGCATCTCATCCGCTGAGCGGGATCAGAACCGCGAGTACAGCAGCCTGTTCGGGGAGCCCGTGAGGGCGTTCTGCACCTTGCCGCTCGTCGCGTTGTTCACCAGCGCGGCGCTCACCTGGGCCGGGGACGCGGTCGGGTTCTTCGACAGGTACAGGGCCGCCACACCCGCCGTGTGCGGGGCCGCCATCGACGTGCCGGAGAGGGTGCTCGTCGCCGTGTCGCCGGTGCGCCAGGCCGAGGTGATCTTCACACCGGGTGCGAAGAGGTCCAGGCAGGTGCCGTAGTTGGAGAAGGAGGCACGCCGGTCGGCGCTGTCGGTCGCGCCGACGGTGATGGCCTCGGGGACGCGGGCCGGGGAGGTGGTGCAGGCGTTCTCCGGCAACCCCAGGATGTTGCCGTTGCCGGCGGCGATCGTGTACGAGACGCCCGACGCGATCGACCGCTTGACGGCGTTGTCGAGCGAGGTGTTGGCGCCGCCGCCCAGGCTCATGTTGGCGACCGCGGGCTTGACGGCGTTGGCCGTCACCCAGTCCACGCCCGCGATGACCCCGGCCGTGGTGCCCGAGCCGTTGCAGTCCAGCACGCGGACCGCGACCAGCCTGGCGGCCTTCGCCACGCCGTACGTCTTCCCGCCGACCGTACCGGCGACGTGCGTGCCGTGGCCCTGGCAGTCCTGGCCGTTCTGCCCGCCGCCGACGGTGTCCGTGCCGACCACGGCCCGCCCGCCGAACTCGCTGTGCGAGGTGCGGATGCCGGTGTCGATGATGTACGCGTTCACGTTCGACGCGGAGGTGTCGTACGTGTACGTCGTCGACAGCGGCAGGCTGCGCTGGTCGACGCGGTCGAGGCCCCAGGTGGCGTTCGCCTGGGTCGCGTTGAGGCGGACGGTCTCGTTCTGCTCGACGTACGCGACCCTCGGGTCGGCGGCGAGGGCGGCCGCCTTGGCCTGGGACATGGTCGCGGAGAACCCGTCGAGCGCGCTGCGGTACTCGTGCTTCGGCGTGACACCGAGGTCGGCGGCGCGGGTGGAGTTGTCCTTGAGGACGACGATCCAGCTGTGGGGAACGGCGGTTTCCGTGGGGGCGAGACGGAGGTCGCCGACCTGGACCGCTTGTGCGGTGGGGGTGGCGGCGAACTGCAGACCGGCCGTGAGGGCGATGACGGGTATCAGCGCGCCGACGCGGCGCCGGGGCCTGCGGGAGGGGGCTCTCATCTCGGGGGCACCTGACCTTTCTTGTACCGGACGGCCCCACAGCGTCTCGGCTGGTCATGTACCGCACAAGACTGCTAGTCGCTCCTCCTCACTTCGTCGCCGAATTCCCACGTCAGCATGGCGAATTCTCCATCGTCGGCCGCGCCCGCCGAGCGGTACGTCGCCAGGGCAGGGTCGTTGTCCGTGTCCACGCCGACCCACATGTCGTAGCAGCCGCGCGCACGGGCCACGGCGGCGAGCGCCTCGGTCAGCGCCCGGCCGATGCCGCGCCGCCGGAACCGCTCGTCGACGGACAGCTCGTACAGGCACATCTCCGCGCCCTTGTCGGGGTGGAGCATCTCGACGCCCGACACCATCCCGGCCGGCACGCCGTCGTCCGCGTACGCGATCAGCATCAGGTGGCCGGGCGCGGCGAGGAACCGCTCGGCCCACTCGGGGCGCGCCGGACCGTCGTAGAGGTGCTCGGCGGCGACGAGTTCGGCGACGGTCGTGGCGCGTCGGATCTCCATCGCTACGCTCCTTTGTCCTGCGCGGCGCATCCCGCGCATACCGCGGCTGGTGTACGGCGACGGTAGTGCGTACGCCCCAAGGAGGTCTGCCGGCTCCGCCCGGCGGCAGCGGACGGGCGGGCCCGGCGGCCCTTAGGGTCTAGGCATGCCAGGCATGCAGATCCGACTACGCCGCGCCGCGTGGGCCCTCGTCTCCGCCGTCGTGCTGCTCGCCGGCGCCGGGACGTGGACCGCCGTCGCCTCGGACGACGAGCCCGCCCCGCACCGCGAGGACCGGGTGCTGGAGATGCCGGGGGCGAGGATCGACACGTCGTTCTTCACCTCCGGTCCCGACGCCGGCCGCCGCCCCGCCGTGCTCCTCGGCCACGGCTTCGGCGGCAGCAAGGACGACGTACGCGCCCAGGCGGAGCGGCTGGCGAAGGACGGCTACGCCGTGCTGACCTGGTCCGCGCGCGGCTTCGGCGCCTCCACCGGGCGGATCGGCCTGAACGACCCGGAGTTCGAGGTCAAGGACGTCTCGCGGCTCATCGACTGGCTCGCCCAGCGCCCCGAGGTCCGGCTCGACGCCCCGGGCGACCCGCGCGTGGGGATGTCGGGCTCCTCGTACGGCGGGGCGATCTCGCTCCTCGGCGCCGGCCACGACAAGCGGGTCGACGCGGTCGCCCCGCAGATCGCCTACTGGAACCTCTCCGACGCCCTCTTCCCCGACGGCGTCTTCAAGAAGCTCTGGGCGGGGATCTTCTTCTCCACCGGCACCGCGGCCTCCGCGGGCACCGCGGGCACCGGTGACACCGGCGACACCGCGGGCTCCACGGGCCCGGGCCCTGCGTCCCGGGGCGCAGGGGCCGGTGCCTGCGGGCGGTTCCAGGACGAGCTGTGCCGCATGTACGAGCGGGTCGCCGTCGCCGGGAAGCCGGACGCGGCGGCGCGCGAGCTGCTGGCCGCGCGCAGCCCCTCCGCCGTCGCCGGGCGCATCAAGGTGCCCGCGCTCATCGTGCAGGGGCAGTCCGACTCCCTCTTCCCGCTGTCGCACGCCGACGCTATGGCCCGGACGATCCGCAGCAACGGCGCACCCGTCGCCGTCGACTGGATCGCCGGCGGGCACGACGGCGGCGACCGCGAGACCGCCCGCGTCGAGGCGCGCATCACCGACTGGTTCGACCGGCACCTCAAGCAGGACACCGGCGCCGACACCGGTCCCGCCTTCCGCGTCAGCCGCACCGGCGGCGTCGACTCCACCGACGGGCAGGCCCAACTGCGCGGCGCCACCGCCGACACCTACCCCGGGCTGCGGGGCGGCGCCCGCACCCTCGCCCTCACCGGCCCCCCGCAGAGCTTCCGCAACCCCGCCGGAGCCAACCCGCCCGCCATCTCCACCGTGCCCGGCATCGGCGCCGGACTGTCCCGGTTCTCCTCCTTCGGCGTCGGCCTCTCCCTCGACTTCCCCGGGCAGCACGCCCGCTTCGAGACGGCACCCCTGACCGAGACCCTGCGCGTCACCGGCTCGCCCACCGTCCGCGTCAAGGTCGCCTCCGACAGCGGAGAAGCGGTCCTCTTCGCCAAGGTGTACGACGTCGGCCCCGACGGCCGCGGCCAGGTGCTGCCCGCCCAGCTCGTCGCCCCCGTACGCGTCGAGGGGGCCGCGAAGGGCAAGGACGTCGAGCTCACGCTCCCCGCCATCGACCACGAGGTCGAGTCCGGGCACCGGCTGCGGCTCGTCCTCGCCGCCACCGACCTCGCCTACGCCTCCCCGGCGGCCCCCGCGACGTACACCGTCGAGCCGGCGAGCGGGCTGTCCGTCCCCACCGCGCCCGGCGTCCGCACGCAGGCGGCAGGCCTGCCGTGGTGGGTGTGGGGCCTGCCGGCCGCCGGCGCCCTGATCGCCGCCGCCCTGCTGCTCACCGCCCGCCGACGCACCACCGCGCCCGCGCCCGACCCGGCGCTCGCCGACGTCCCGCTCACCATCAGCGGCCTGACGAAGCGGTACGCCAAGTCCGCCGACCGGTACGCCGTCCGCGACCTGTCCTTCCGCGTCGAGAAGGGCCAGGTCCTCGGGCTCCTCGGGCCCAACGGCGCCGGCAAGACCACCACCCTGCGCATGCTCATGGGCCTGATCACCCCCGACGCCGGCGAGATCCGCGTGTTCGGCCACGCGATCCGGCCCGGCGCACCCGTCCTGTCCCGGGTGGGCGCCTTCGTGGAGGGCGCCGGCTTCCTGCCGCACCTGTCCGGCCGCGAGAACCTGGAGCTGTACTGGCGTGCCACCGGCCGCCCCGCCGAGGACGCGCACCTGGAGGAGGCCCTGGAGATCGCGGGCCTCGGCGAAGCCCTGGCCCGCGCCGTGCGCACGTACTCGCAGGGCATGCGGCAGCGGCTCGCCATCGCCCAGGCCATGCTCGGCCTGCCGGACCTCCTCATCCTCGACGAACCCACCAACGGACTCGACCCGCCGCAGATCCGCGAGATGCGCGACGTGATGATCCGGTACGCGGCCGGGGGCCGGACCGTCATCGTCTCCTCCCACCTCCTCTCCGAGGTCGAGCAGTCCTGCACCCACCTGGTCGTCATGGACCGCGGCCGGCTCGTCCAGGCGGGCCCGGTCGCGGAGATCACCGGCGCGGGCGACACCCTGCTCGTCACCACGGACGGCGCGGTGGCGGAGCCGCTGGTCGAGAAGGTCGGCGCGCTGCCGGGCGTCGACTCGGCGGTGCGCACCGACGGCGGGCTGCTGGTACGCCTGGACGGCACGACCACCACGGCCGCCCTGCTCGCCGAACTCGTCCGGCTCGACCTGCCGTTGACCGGGGTCGGACCGCACCGCCGCCTGGAGGACGCGTTCCTCACCCTGATCGGAGGAGGACCCGCGTGACGACCACCACGGCCAAGACCACGACCGCCGCACCCGGCTACCGGGCCCGGCACACCCTCCCGCTGCGCGTCGAAGCCGTACGCCAGCTGAAGCGGCGCCGCACCCTGGTCATGGGCGGAATCCTGGCCGCCCTGCCCTTCGTACTGGTCGTCGCCTTCGCGATCGGCGGCGGTCCGGACGGGCCGGGCGACACCCGGATCACGCTGATGGACACGGCGACCGCGTCCGGCGCCAACTTCGCCGCGACCTGCCTGTTCGTCTCGGCCGGCTTCCTGCTGGTGATCCCGGTGGCGCTGTTCTGCGGGGACACCGTGGCATCGGAGGCGAGCTGGTCGTCGCTGCGCTACCTCCTCGCCGCGCCGGTGCCGCGCGCCCGGCTGCTGTGGTCCAAGCTGGCCGTGGCGCTCGCCTTCAGCGCGGCGGCGATGGTGCTGCTGCCCCTGGTGGCGCTCGCCGTGGGCACCATGGCCTACGGCTGGGGCCCGCTGCGCCTGCCCACGGGCGGCTCCCTGGCCGCGGCGGACACACTGTCGCGGCTGGCGCTGGTCGTGGCGTACATCTTCGTCTCCCAACTGGTCACGGCAGGGCTCGCCTTCTGGCTGTCGACCAGGACCGACGCACCGCTCGGCGCGGTCGGCGGCGCGGTCGGGCTGACGATCATCGGCAATGTGCTGGACGCGGTGACGGCGCTCGGCTCCTGGCGGGACTACCTGCCCGCGCACTGGCAGTTCGCCTGGGCGGACGCCCTCCAGCCGCACCTGGAGTGGGGCGGCATGGCCAAGGGCGCGGCGGTGTCGGTGACGTACGCCGTCGTGCTCTTCGCGCTCGCCTTCCGGGGCTTCGCCCGCAAGGACATCGTGTCCTAGGGAGCGTCTCGCCCTCCGGGGATCACCACGCGCGGCCCCGCACGCCTCCGGATCCGGCGGTCAGACCCAGCCGCGGCGGGCCGCTTCCGCTCCCGCCCGGAAGCGGCTCGTCGTGCCGAGGGCGGCGAGCAACTCGCCCACGCGCCTGCTGTACGTACGCCCCGATATCCCGAGCCGGGCGGCGGCCGTCTCATCGGTGAGCCCGGCCAGCAGGGCCTCCAGCACCGGCCGCAGGTGCGGTGGCAGCGAGCCCGGTGGGGCGGGCGTCGCCGTCACGTCGTCGGCCGCCTCCCACCAGGCGTGGTGCGCGCGCACCAGCGCCTGGACGATCACGGGGTCGCGGATCAGCAGCAGACCGTTGTAGAGGAGCTCCAGGTCGAGCGGGACCGCCGCGACCGTGCGGTCCACGACGATCATCTTGAACGGGATCGACTCCGTCAGCCGCGCCCGCCCCGTCAGTCGCGCCGCCGCGGTGACGTCGGCGGCCGTCACCCGGTCCAGCGCGTGCCGCGGCACGATCTGGCGGACCGTGCCCACCCGCTCCACCCGCTCGGTCGCGGTGCGCACGCACGCGCCGGCGAGCTCCAGGAAGGGCTGCGGGATCGACTGCCCGAGGCACGCGGCCGGGTCGTCGAAGGTCAGCAGCTCCCGGCGGGCGGACTCGGCGAGCGCCGCGAGCGCCGCGCAGATCTGCCGCGTACCGCGCACCGACTGCCCCGCCGGTCGCGGTTCCTGCCGCGGCGGTGCCTGGTGCGGTACCTGCTGACGTGTCATCTGCTGCGTCGCCTGCTGTGCTGCTGCCTGTTGCGGTATGAGAGGCGCCACGCGCCGAGGTGACCGCGGCGACACCGCTCGTACCGGCGTCGACGTCGACGTGTCTCTCGGAGCCGTTCGGCCGAGCACAGAGCTCGGAGCGTTCGCCACGGCTGACCACCCCCGTCATCCCCTTGGAACGTACGCAACTCCATGTACGCACGTGACTGCGCACGGTGACAAGACCCAGTTCAGGGGTTGGCGAGTCCAAGCCATCGCCGGACAGGCGCCGATCCGTCGGTGGTGCTCCGTTTGCAGTAGCGCCGATGGCGCGCGGCGCACGGTCGGTTTCGGATGGTGACCGTGGACCCTCGCTCGGAAGGGTCACGGACCGATCGACAAGACCGACGAGCTCGGCGAAACCGACGAGCTCGACAAGACCGACGAGCTCGGCGAGACCGACGAGACCGACGAGAAACGGACAAGACATCGTGATCCGCTCCCGCTCCCCCCGGCGCTGGGCCGCCACGGCCCTCGCCTGCCTGACCCTCGGCGGCATAGCCACAGGCGCCGCCGCGCCCGCGTTCGCCAACGGCGACGCGAGGGCGCTGCCCGTCGACAGCGCCTTCCTGCGCGCCTCCCACCAGGGCAACCTGGCGGAGATCGCCGCAGGCAAGGACGCCCAGAAGAACGCCACCACGCAGTGCGTCAAGAACGTCGGCCAGGTCCTGGTCCGCGACCACACCAAGCTGGACGCCGCCACCACGGCGCTCGCCGACAAGCAAGGCGTCGACCTGCCCGTCGCCCCCACGGCGGAGCAGCAGGAGACGCTCGCGAACGTGATGAAGAAGGCCGGCACCAGCGCGTACGACACCGCCTGGCTCCAGGCCCAGGCCGCCGCCCACGAGAAGACGCTGTCGATGATCGACCACCAGGTGGCCCACGGCAAGAACGCCGAGGTGACCGCCGCCGCCAAGTCGGCGCGGCCGGTCGTCGCCATGCACCTGGACATGGTGCGCGGCGGCACCTGCCACGGCGCCGCGGCCGACGCCGCGACCACGCCGAAGTCGATCCACGCGGGCAACGGCGGACAGGCCGCCCTCGCGGCCGACGTGCCCGTGATGCTGGCCGTGCCCGCGCTCGCGCTCGGCGGCGTCCTCGTCGCGGGCGGCGCCTTCTGGGCCGCGAACCGCATCCGCCGCAACGACGGCCGCTGACGCCGCCGGCCGCTGACATCGACGGTGGTTGCGCCCGTGACGGACAAGGGCGGCCTCTGGCTGCGCGGTGAGCCCGGCCCCGACCGGTTGCTGGTCTGGGCCGGGCTCGCCGCGGCCGCCTCGGCCGCGTTGACCTGCTTGTGGCCGGGGGCGACCGCGGACCCCGCCGTCCGCGCGCCCGACGCGGGCGTGCTCCCGTCGGCCACCTCCGCCGGCGGCGCCGCCCACGCCGCCTCCCCGCCCCTCACCCTCGCCATTCCGGGCCATGTCGAACGGACCCCGGTCGACCCCGTCACCGCCGACACCAAGGGCGTCCTCGCCGTACCGGAATCCCCGGCCCGCCTGGGCTGGTGGGCCCTCGGCGCCCACCCCGGCGCCACCCGGGGCACGCTGCTCCTCGCCGGTCACCTCGACTCGGCGGATGAGGGGGCGGGCCCCCTGGAAGCGCTGCACGAGGTCCCGATCGGCGCCCGCGTCCACGTCACCACGGCCGACGGCGCCCGGCACACGTACGAGATCGTCGCCCGCCGTACGTACCCGAAGACCGACCTCCCCACCGACCTCTTCAGCGCCGACGGCGTCCCGCGCCTCGCCCTGGTGACCTGCGCGGGCCTCTTCGACCCGGACGCCCACGCGTACGCCGACAACCTCGTGCTCTACGGCGTACCGCGCTGAGAACGAACCCCCGAAACGAGAGGGACACGATGCCGCTCTACCTGTCGAGGTTCTGCTACACGCCCCAGACGTGGGCGAGGATGATCGGCCACCCCGAGGACCGCACCGAGGCCGCCCGGACGTACATCGAGTCCGTCGGCGGCACACTGCACGGCTTCTGGTACGCCTTCGGCAGCCACGACGGCTACACCCTGTGGGAAGCCCCGGACAACGTCTCCATGGCCGCGGTCGCCCTGGCGATCAGCGGAGGCGGCGCGCTCAGTTCGCTCGAGACGACCGTGCTCCTGACGGTCGACGAGACCCTGGACGCCCTGCGCAAGGCGGAGCGGATCGCGTACCGGCCTCCGGGAGCCCAACGCGGCTGAGCCGCCGAGCGGTTGCGCGACACCGGTGAGATGCGGGCTCGTACGGGCTCGTGTCAGTGGCGCCCCCGGCAGGACTCGAACCTGCGGCCAAGCGCTTAGAAGGCGCCTGCTCTATCCACTGAGCTACGGGGGCCGGTGGTGGCCTAGGTGGCCTGGAGCCCCTGGTCGGGTGGTCCGTGACCTTGCCGGGCACAAGGATAGGGCTCCGATCCCCTTGGCCCGGTTGCTTCACCCGCGTGGCACGATGTGGAGGTTCGGTGAAGCGAACCGATAATCGCAGGCAGGTGCGATTCTCGCAGCGCTTTTTGCGCCACGCGCGCCGGGTGTTGTGCACTCGTTATGCCTGCGTCCCACTCGTCCCCTGTGTCCCCTGCCCTTGATCGGCGCGCAGAGGCGTGCATACGCTTCAAAAGCGTGCCGAAATTGGGCATTCTTCGCATGTGGTGACCTTGGACGTACGGCCTCAGCTCATCGACGCACTTTCCGCCCTGCGCGACCGTGTCGCCGCCGTGCGTCTTCCCCTTCCCCTTCCAGGGGCGCCGCGGGCCCGGCAGACGCGGGCCGAGCTGCTCGCGCAGCTCGACGACTATCTGGTGCCACGGCTGAAAGAGCCCGAAGCGCCCTTGCTCGCCGTCATCGGCGGTTCCACCGGGGCGGGGAAGTCGACGCTCGTCAATTCCCTGGTCGGGCGACGCGTCAGCGAGGCCGGGGTGCTGCGGCCCACCACGCGGACGCCCGTCCTCGTCTGCCACCCCGAAGACCACCACTGGTTCGCCGGGATGCGGGTGCTGCCGCACCTCACTCGTGTGTGGGTGCCCGAGGACGGCGAACAGGAGCCCACCGGCGAGAAGGCGCTGCGCGTCGAGACCGCGCACAGCCTGCCGCGCGGGCTCGCCCTCCTCGACGCCCCCGACATCGACTCCCTCGTCGTCGAGAGCCGGGAACTGGCCGCCGAGTTGATGTGTGCCGCCGACGTGTGGGTGATGGTCACCACCGCGTCGCGCTACGCCGACGCCGTGCCGTGGCATCTGCTGCGTACCGCCAAGGAGTACGACGCCACGCTGGTCACCGTCCTCGACCGGGTCCCCCACCAGGTGATCGGCGAGGTGTCGCGCCAGTACGAGGCCCTCCTGGCCAGGGCCGGGCTCGGGGACGTACCGCGCTTCACCATCCCCGAGCTGCCCGAATCGGCCGGCGGCGGAAGCGGGCTGCTGCCGGAGAACGCCGTGGCCGCGCTGCGGGCCTGGCTGGCGTACCACGCCCAGGACCCGGCCGCCCGCCGCCAGGCCGTCGGGCGGACCGCCAAGGGCGTCATCGACTCGCTGCGCCTGCGCATGCCGGAACTGGCCGGCGCCGTCGCCGCGCAGTACGCCGCCGCCGTACGGCTCTCCGGCACCGTGGAGGCGGCGTACGAGAAGGAGGGCGAGCGCGTACGCCGGGAGCTCGGGCGCGGGGCCGTCCTCGCCGGGGACGCGCGCACGCGCTGGCGCGCCTATCCCCGCGACTGCACGGCCGCCGAACTGCTGGACTCGCTCACCGAGTCGCTCGGCGCGCTGCTGCAGTGCGCCGTCGCCGCCGCCGACGAACACGTACAGGAGGCCTGGCGGCGCGAACCGGCCGCCGGGGCCGTCGGCGGCGGGCAGGCGCCGCCCGACGCGGAGGCCGGCGAGCGGATCGGGATGGCCGTACGGCGCTGGCGGCGCGTCCTGGAGGAGCTCGCCGAGGAGGAGGTGCGGCGCATGGAGCGCTCCGCCGCGCCCGACGCCGACACCGTCGCCGCGCTGCTGGCGGCCGCGCTCCTCGGCGGGCGCCGCACCCGGGGCGCGGGCGAGAGGCTCGCCGAACTGCTCGGCGCGCAGGGCGCGCTGAGGCTGCGCGACCGGGGCGGCGAGCTGGTGGAGACGTACATCGACCGCGTACTGCACGAGGAGAGGGACCGGCGCCTCGCACCGCTCGACCGGCTGGACATCACACCAGAGCCGCAGGCCGAGCTGATCGCCGCGCTGTCCGTCCTCCAGAGGGAGAGGTGACCGCGGTGAGCACCGTGGAGGAACGCTGGGACGACGGGCTCATCGCCCGGCGCGTGCAGGAGCAGCAGGCGGTGGCGGGGGAGGAGGATTCCGCCCCGGACGAACCGCAGGCGCCGACCGGCCCGTACGCGACCGCCCTGCGCGGCCGGCTCGACGCCCTGCGCAAGCTGGTGGGGCTCTCGGCGACCCGGCTGGACGGCCACACGCTGGCCGAGGCGGGGCGCGTGCTGGAGGAGGCGTCGGCTCGTCAGAGGCTCTCCTCCCGGCACACGGTGGTCGCCATCGCCGGTGCCACGGGGAGCGGGAAGTCAACTTTGATCAATGCGTTGGCAGGGGTGCCGGTTTCGGAGACCGGCCTGCGCCGGCCGACCACCTCCGCGCCCATCGCGTGTGCCTGGTCCGAAGGCGCGGGCGGGCTGCTGGACCGGCTCGCCATCCCGGGGCGGCTGCGCCGCCGGCCCTTGGCGGGCGGGGTCGGCGACGAGGCGCTCCAGGGGCTGGTCCTGGTCGACCTGCCCGACCACGACTCGGCGGTCACCGCCCACCGGGAGCAGGTCGACCGGCTGCTGGCCCTGGTGGACGCGGTGATCTGGGTGGTGGACCCGGAGAAGTACGCGGACGCCGCGCTGCACGAGCGCTACCTGCGGCCGCTCGCCGGGCACGCGGAGGTGATGTTCGTCGTCCTGAACCAAGTGGACCGGCTTCCCGGCGACGCCGCCGACCAGGTCCTCGACGACCTGCGGCGGCTCCTCGACGAGGATGGGATGGCGCTCGGCGAACACGGCGAACCCGGCGCCACGGTCCTCGCCCTGTCGGCGCTCACCGGGGAGGGCGTCGGCGAACTGCGCGAGATGCTCGGGGTGTTCGTCCAGCAGCGCAACGCCGCCCAGCGGCGGCTGTCGGCGGACGTGGACGCGACGGCGCGGCGGCTGCGCCCCGTGTACGTCGCCGACGGCCGGCCCGGGCTCGGCGAGCGGTCCCGCGAGGACTTCGGGGCCCGGCTCGCGGTCGCCGTCGGTGCCCACGCCGCGGGCGAGGCCGCCGAACGCGAGTGGCGCCGCAACGCCGGACGCGCGTGCGGGACGCCGTGGCTGCGGCTGTGGCGCTGGTACGAGCGGCTGCGTACGCCGGGCGGCACGCAGGCTCAGGGCGACGCCGAGACGACCGTGGAGGACGAGCTCACGGCGCGGCAGCGCGTGGAACAGGCCGTACGCGTGGTCGCGGACGAGGCCTCGCGCGGGCTTCCGGCGCCGTGGGCGCAGGCCGTGCGCGAGGCGGCGGTGCGCGGGGCGCAGGGGCTGCCGGAGGCGCTGGACGAGCTGGCGGCGACGGTCGGCCGGCCGGGGCGGGACGGCAAGCCGCCCCGCCCCGCCTGGTGGCCGGCGGCGGTGCTGGCGCAGGCGGCGATGACACTGCTCCAGTTCTACGGCGGGCTGTGGCTCCTGGGGCAGATCGTCGGCGTGCTGGAGCCCGGGCTCATGGTGCCCGCGCTGATCATGCTGTCCGGCGTCGTCGGCGGGCCGCTGGTGGAGTGGGGCTGCGCGGCGGCGGCCCGGGGCCCCGCGCGCCGGTACGGCCAGGAGACCGAGCGGCGGCTGCGCGAGGCGGCGGCGGGGTGCGGGCGGGCGATGGTCCTCGACCCGATCGCCTCCGAGCTCATGCGCTACCGCGAGGTGCGCGAGCAGTACGCGACGGTGGAGGCGGGCCGCCGGGTGGGGTGACGGAGGCCGCGGCGGCCCCCGGCGGCGGCGCGGGGGACTCGCCCGTGTGGGTGACGGAGTTCTGCACACGCCTGGCGTTGTCCACACCCGTCAGCGGCAATTCGCCGCGGGGGCCAGCATGGGTGACGTCGACAGCCGGCGCGGGGCCGGCGGGCGGAGAAAAGGGACGGGGTGGGCGTCATGGCCGAGACCATGGTGACCGTCGTGGGCAATGTGGCGACGAGCGTGGACTACCGGGACACCGCGGCCGGCGGAGTGGCGAAGTTCCGGCTCGCGGCGCGGGCGCGGCGGTGGGACCGCGAGAAGGCGACCTGGGCCGACGGGCCGACCAGCTTCTACTCGGTGAGCGCCTGGCGGACGCTCGGCGCGAACCTCGCCGCGTCGGTCGCCGTCGGCGATCCGCTGGTCGTCCACGGCCGGCTGAAGGTGCGGGAGGAGGAGTGGGAGGGCCAGCGCAGGACGTTCGTCGACATCGACGCGGTGGCGGCGGGCCACGACCTGACGCGCGGTACGTCGGCGTTCAGACGAGCGGCGCGGCCCGACACACACCTGACCGAGCGTCAGGAGACTGTCGCCGATGGTGAAATGGCGCCGAACACCGCCCCCACCGGGGAGCTCGTCGGATGACGGAGTCACGCACGGCCGGGAACGGGTCCGGGAACGGGTCCGGGAACGGGCCATTTCCGGCGCGCCACCGCGCGGCGATAACGATTGCGATTCGGAATGGTTATCTGACGGTATGACAGGGGACTGTGTCGGGTCGCCTCTTTAGGATCACCGGGGTACTCCTGGTACCCACGGGCCACTTGAGTCGGCAGGCGAGGCACACCCCCCACGCGTCCCACGCGACAGCACCTCGCCCAGAGGGGAATTCTGTGTTTGCTGCGTTCTGTGTACGGAGGCGGAAGCGCCGCGCCGCCCGCTTCGCCGCCGCGGCCGTCGCGTCCGGACTGGTGGCGGCCGGCGCCGCCGCCGGCGTGACCCCCGCCGCCGCCGACGAGGCGCCCCAGCACCAGGGGGGCGCGGCAGCCACCCTCAACGGCCTGACCACCTTCCACCAGGCCGTCCTGCACCTCGGCAACCAGACGCAGCAGCTCCCCGCCGGCCTCTTCGAGATGACCGTCGACGGCGGCGGCACCCTCAAGACGTACTGCATCGACGTACACAACCCCACCCAGGAGAAGGCCAGGTACCTGGAGACCTCCTGGGACCAGACCTCCCTCGGCGGGAACAAGGACGCGGGCCGGATCCGCTGGATCCTCCAGCACTCCTACCCGCAGGTCGACGACCTCGTGGGCCTCGCCAAGAAGGCCGGCACCGGGCCGCTCACGCCGGAGACGGCCGCCGCCGGCACCCAGGTGGCGATCTGGCGGTACTCGGACGGGGCCGAGGTCGAGGCGCTCGACCCGGCCGCCGAGAAGCTCGCCGACTGGCTGCAGGGGGAGGCCGGCAGCGTCGCCGAGCCCGCGGCCTCGCTCAGCCTGGGGCCCGGCGCGGTCTCCGGCCCGGCCGGCACCCGGCTCGGACCGGTCACCGTGCGCACCAACGCCGACCGCGTCGCGGTCAGCCCGCCCGCCGACGCCGCCGCCAGCGGCATCAGGATCACCGACGCGACCGGGAAGCCGGTCGACTCTGCTGTCAACGGCAGCAGCCTCTACTTCGACGTGCCCGCGGGCGCCGCCGACGGGAGCGCCGCGCTGAGCGTGCAGGCCACCACCTCCGTACCGGTGGGCCGGGCGTTCGCCGGGGTCACCAGGAGCCAGACGCAGATCCTCGCCGGGTCCAGCCAGTCGACCGTCTCCGCGACGGCCACCGCCACCTGGGCCACCACGGGTGCCATACCGGCACTCTCCGCCCGGAAGAACTGCGCCAAGGGCGGCGTGGACATCACCGCCACCAACAAGGGCGACGCCCCCTTCTCCTTCGAGCTCATGGGCCTGCGGTACGCGATCGAGGCGGGTGGGACGAGGACGGTGACGGTCCCGGTCGCCGAGGACCAGGCGTACCACCTCACGGTCACCGCGCCCGGCGGCTTCACCAAGACCTTCAAGGGCGTCCTCGACTGCAAGACCACCGGCGGCACGGCCACCATGGCCGGGCAGCCGGGCTCACAGCCCAGCCCGCTGTCCGGCGGCGCCACCACCGGCGCCGGGACGGCCGCGGCGGGTGGCGAGGCCGACCTGGACCTCGCCGAGACCGGCGCGTCCGGCGCCACGCCCATGATCGCCGGGACGGCCATCGTGTTCCTGCTCGTCGGCGGGGCGGCGGTGCTCTTCCTCCGCAAGAAGTCGTGACGCACCGCGCGCGGGCGGTGACGATCCGCTGGTGACGGCGGGCCCCCCGCGGCGCGCCACAGCTCCCCCCACCCGCCCCCTCATGAACTGGTTTCCATCGAGGGATGGACGTCAGGCAAGATGGGGTGTATCTGCCCACTCACGGATTGCCGGACGGTTTCTCTTGGCTGAGTACATCTACACGATGCGCAAGACGCGCAAGGCGCACGGCGACAAGGTCATCCTCGATGACGTGACGCTGAGCTTCCTGCCCGGTGCGAAGATCGGTGTGGTCGGCCCGAACGGCGCCGGTAAGTCCACCGTCCTCAAGATCATGGCGGGCCTGGAGCAGCCGTCCAACGGCGACGCCTTCCTCTCGCCCGGCTACTCCGTCGGCATCCTCCTCCAGGAGCCGCCGCTCGACGAGACGAAGACGGTCCTGGAGAACGTGCAGGACGGTGTCGCCGAGATCAAGGGCAAGCTCGACCGGTTCAACGCGATCGCCGAGCAGATGGCGACCGACTACACCGACGAGCTCATGGAGGAGATGGGCAAGCTCCAGGAGCAGCTCGACCACGCCAACGCGTGGGACCTCGACGCCCAGCTCGAGCAGGCCATGGACGCCCTCGGCTGCCCGCCCGGCGACTGGCCGGTCACCAACCTCTCCGGTGGTGAGAAGCGCCGCGTCGCGCTCTGCAAGCTGCTGCTGGAGGCCCCCGACCTGCTGCTGCTCGACGAGCCCACCAACCACCTGGACGCCGAGTCCGTGCAGTGGCTGGAGCAGCACCTCGCCAAGTACGCCGGCACCGTCGTCGCCATCACCCACGACCGGTACTTCCTCGACAACGTCGCCGAGTGGATCCTCGAGCTCGACCGCGGCCGCGCCTACCCCTACGAGGGCAACTACTCCAAGTACCTGGAGACCAAGCAGACCCGTCTCAAGGTCGAGGGCCAGAAGGACGCCAAGCGCGCCAAGCGGCTCAAGGAAGAGCTGGAGTGGGTCCGCTCCAACGCCAAGGGACGCCAGGCCAAGTCCAAGGCCCGTCTCGCCCGCTACGAGGAGATGGCCGCCGAGGCCGAGAAGACCCGGAAGCTGGACTTCGAGGAGATCCAGATCCCGCCGGGCCCGCGCCTGGGCAGCGTCGTCGTCGAGGTCGAGAAGCTCAGCAAGGCCTTCGGCGACAAGGTCCTCATCGAGGACCTGAGCTTCTCCCTCCCGCGCAACGGCATCGTCGGCGTCATCGGCCCGAACGGCGCCGGCAAGACCACGCTGTTCAAGATGATCCAGGGCCTGGAGCAGCCCGACTCCGGCTCGATCAAGGTCGGCGAGACCGTCAAGATCAGCTACGTCGACCAGTCCCGCGCCAACATCGACCCGAAGAAGACGCTGTGGGCCGTCGTCTCCGACGAGCTGGACTACATCAACGTCGGCCAGGTCGAGATGCCGTCGCGCGCCTACGTCAGCGCCTTCGGCTTCAAGGGCCCGGACCAGCAGAAGCCGGCCGGCGTCCTCTCCGGCGGTGAGCGCAACCGCCTGAACCTGGCGCTGACCCTCAAGCAGGGCGGCAACCTGCTGCTCCTCGACGAGCCCACCAACGACCTCGACGTCGAGACCCTGTCCTCCCTGGAGAACGCGCTGCTGGAGTTCCCGGGCGCGGCCGTGGTCGTCTCCCACGACCGCTGGTTCCTCGACCGGGTCGCCACGCACATCCTGGCGTACGAGGGCGACTCCAAGTGGTTCTGGTTCGAGGGCAACTTCGAGTCGTACGAGAAGAACAAGATCGAGCGCCTCGGCCCGGACGCCGCCCGCCCGCACCGCGCCACGCACAAGAAGCTCACCCGGGGCTGAGGCGGAGGCAGTGGCTCGTCACATCTACCGGTGCCCGCTGCGCTGGTCGGACATGGACGCCTTCGGGCACGTCAACAATGTGGTCTTCCTCCGCTACCTGGAGGAGGCCCGCATCGACTTCATGTTCCGGCTGGCGCCGGGCAACGGCTCGCCGTCGTTCTCCGGCGGGTCGGTCGTCGCCCGGCACGAGATCGACTACGTACGGCCGCTGGTCCACCGGCACGAGCCGGTGACCATCGAGTCCTGGGTCACCAAGATCGGCGCGGCGTCGCTGACGATCGCGTACGAGATCAAGGATCCCGACCAGGTGTACGTGCGCGCCTCGACGGTCGTCGTGCCGTTCGACCTGGAGGCGCAGCGGCCGCGCCGCATCACCGCGGAGGAGCGGTCGTTCCTGGAGGAGTACGTGGACGACGGCATGCACGCGCAGCCGGCCCAGGCGTCGGCACAGGCCCCGGTGCCGGGAGAGGCCGCGGCCGTATGACGGCGCCGCTTCACTTCGCCGACGCCAGGGAGGCGGCGGACCTCGCCGCCTTCCTGGCCCGGCTGATCCACTACGACCGGGCCGCCGTCGTCCGCCTCCAGGCGGCCGGCGGGGCCCTGGCCGTGTTCGGGCGCCCGCCGTCCTTCGAGGTGCTGGCCATCCGCACGGCCACGCTCATGGACGAGGCGCCGCTGGACATCACCGTCTCCGCCGGTCAGCTCCTGGAGGGCATCGAGGAGTCGGCGGGCAAGGCGATGGTGCCGGCACCCGTCACCGGACCGCCCTGGACCGGGCTGCTGCCCCCGCGCGGCGGCTGGAGCGAGATACCCGGACTGCCGGACGCCGGCGAGCTGCGCGGCGCTGTCGCGGCCGCGGTGGCCGAATTCCGGGCACGGGACGAGGAGTTGCCGGCCGAGCACCGGACCCGTGCGGAGCGCGACCGGATCGGCCGCGAGATCTGGTCCCGGACGATCGGCTCGACGGGCCTGCCGCTGCGCGCCGTCCACGCCGCCCAGGCGCTGGGCTTCCTGCCCTCGCACGAGGTGCCCGTGGCGCTGCTCGGCGCCGGAGCCTGGCTCCGCCTGCGTACACCCTTCGGCTCGGTCGCGGTCCGCGCGGCGGGCGGTCTCGGCGGCCTGACCGTCACCGCGGTCCCCCACCAGCGGTAAGCAGGGTCGACCAGCGGTGGTCGACCAGCGGTAAGGGGGCGGGGACTCAGCCCGCGGTGTTGACCATCGACGCCGCGGCGTACGTCAGGTAGTTCCACAGCTGGCGCTCGTGCTCCTCGGACAGCCCGAGCTCGTCGACGGCGACGCGCATGTGCTTCAGCCAGGCGTCATGCGCGGCCTTGTCGACGGTGAACGGCGCGTGGCGCATCCGCAGCCGCGGGTGGCCGCGGTGGTCGCTGTAGGTGCGGGGGCCGCCCCAGTACTGCATCAGGAAGAGCGCGAGCCGCTCCTCGGCCGGGCCCAGGTCCTCCTCCGGGTACATCGGCCGCAGCACCGGGTCCTCGGCGACACCTTCGTAGAAACGGCGGACGAGGCGCCGGAAGGTCTCCTCGCCGCCGACCTGCTCGTAGAACGTCTGCTCCTGAAGCGTGCCACGCGGAATCTCAATCACCCGTCCATGGTCTCAGACGGACCGGCCCAGGTCCCGGGTCCTAGGTCCTGCTCGCTTCTGCTCCCCGCCCGCAGGAAAGTGGACGTATGGGCACAGAGCGAGAGGACCCGTTCGCCGAACGGGCCGCCGAGGCGCGGCGCGCGATGGTGCGCGGGATCGCCGAGGGCGGGGACCTGACCGACCCCGCCTGGCGGGAGGCGTTCGAGGAGGTGCCCCGGCACCTGTTCGTGCCGTACTACTACGTCGGCGTCATGGGCGGCTACGAGCGCCTCTGGTGCGAGGACCCGGACCCGGCCCGGCGCGAGCGCTGGCTGGCGGGCGCCTACGAGGACCGGCCGCTCGCCACGCGCGTGCGCAACGGTGACCTGGTCTCCTCCGCCAGTCAGCCCTCCCTCATGGCGTACATGCTGGAGGCCCTGGACGTACGCGACGGGCACGACGTCCTGGAGATCGGCGCCGGGACCGGCTACAACGCGGCGCTGCTGGCGCACCGGCTGGGCGACGAGCACGTGACCACCGTCGATCTGGACGAGGAGATCACCGAGGCGGCGCGGGCCCACCTGGCGGCGGCCGGCCACCGGCCCACCGTGGTCACCGGCGACGGGGCGCGCGGCTGCCCGCAGCGGGCGCCGTTCGACCGGATCATCGCGACCTGCGCCGTACCGTCCGTGCCGAGGGAGTGGCTCGCGCAGTGCCGCCCCGGTGACGCGCGCGTCCTGGCGCCGATGGCCACCGGGGTGATCTCGCTGCGCGTACGGGACGCCGAGCACGCCGAGGGCCGGTTCCTGAGCACCTCCGCGTACTTCGTCCCGCTGCGCGGCGCGGTCCCGGCCGCCGTGCCGCCGCACACCGGCGGGCTGCCCCGGCGCGCGACCGAGGACGACCTGTTCCGCTTCCTGCTGACGCTCACGGCGGGGAGCCTGGACCCGCAGGAGGCGTACTCGCTCTGGCAGCGCGAGGGGCGGCCCGAGCGGGAGCGGTTCGGCGTGACGGTCGGCGGCGAGCGGCAGTGGGCGTGGCTGGACGAACCCGAGGGGCCGTACCTCTGGCCCCTCGGTCGGCCCGCCGGCTAGCCGCGGCGGATGGTGATCGTCGTCCAGGCGCCGACGTGGACCCGGTCGCCGTCCTTGAGCG
Source organism: Streptomyces sp. NPDC003036 (assembly GCF_040611175.1). Taxonomy (NCBI): domain Bacteria; kingdom Bacillati; phylum Actinomycetota; class Actinomycetes; order Kitasatosporales; family Streptomycetaceae; genus Streptomyces; species Streptomyces sp. NPDC003036. The sequence continues at coordinate 41,899 of NZ_JBEXNO010000021.1, forward strand.
GGACGGGGACGTAGGGCTGGATCGGGTCCTCCGCGCCGTTGAGCGTGGTGCCGTTGGTGGAGTTCTGGTCCACCACGGACCAGGAGCCGTCGGACTGCTGGACCAGCACCGCGTGCTTGTGGGAGACGCCCGGGTCCTCCGGCGGCACCGACAGGTCGATGTCGGGGGACTCGCCCGTGGAGTGGCGGCGACGCCCGATGGTGATCTGGTTGCCGGAGAGCGTGAGCCGCTGCTCTGGCGAGTACGCGGGCAGGTTGAGGCCCGCGGCCTCCGGGCCGCTGCGCCGCATCATGGCCATGAAGTACTCGCGGTCGGGGCCGACGACGGCGGTCCAGCCGACCGGCGCTTGGGGCTGCTGGGGCTGGGGCTGCTGGTGCTGTTGGGGTGCCTGGGGCTGCTGGGACGCTTGCGCGTGCGAGGGCGGAGGCAGCAGCCAGTCGTCACCGCCACCGCCACCGGTCTGCGGCTGCTGGGGCGGCTGCGGCGCATGCGGGTGGTGAGGCTGCGGCGGGGCAGGCGGGCCCGGCTGCTGGAACGCCTGCGGCGCGGGCGGGGGCGGCGGACCCGGCTGCTGGAAGCCCTGAGGAACCGGCGGCGGGCCCGGCTGAGGCGGGCCCTGCGGCGTCTGCGGCTCGGGCGGCAGCGGCTCCGCCGGGCGGTTCATCTGCGACGGGCGTGAACCCTGGTACTCGAACGGGTCCGGCGGCCGCGGCGGCTGCTGCTGGGCCTGGAAGCCCGGCGGCAGGTTCAGCCCCGGCGGCGGCCCGGGGGGTCCGCCCGGACCACCCGGGCCACCCGGCCCACCGAGGCGGCCCGGCGGCGGAGCGGCGGGAGTGTAGGAGGTCGCCGTGTTGGTGAGGAAGTTCCAGCGGCACTCCTCGCAGAACGGCGCCATGGCCTCGCGCGGCGTACGGCACTGCGGGCACAGCTCCGCCTGGGCGGTGGCGTTCGGGTCGCCGACCGGACCGCCCCCCTGCGGCCCTCCGGGGCCCGGGTAGCCGTACGCGGGCGGCGGCGGGGGCGGGGGAGGCGGCGGCACGGCGCCCGCAGGCGCGCTCGCCCCGGACATGCGGTGGCCGCAGACCTCGCACCAGTCGTCGGAACCCGACTGGTGTCCGTTCGGGCAGGTCGGCATGTCGGCGCTTCCCCCTCTCCTCATCCGGCCCGCAGGCCGAGCAGATCGTGCTTCATCTCTTCACGCGAACCGTCTTGGTGGAGCGGGTTTCGAGCGTCATCTCGTCCGCTTCCGCGACCTTCGCCTTCAGTCGCACAGTACCTGTCGCCGCGTCGACCACGTCCACCACCTTCGCAAGCAGTTTCGCAGTGTCCGCGTTCCCCGAGGCGGCCGCCAGCTGCACGGCCCGCCCCAGTTTCGCCGTCGCACCGTCGAAATCGCCGGACTTGCGCGCTTCCAGCCCCTGTTGGATGACTTGGGCGAGTTCCGCCTGTCCTGTGTAGTGCGCGACCTGTGGGTTGATGGACGTCGAAGCCGCCATGTCGTCCGTCCACACCGCCCGCACCAGACCCTGGGACAGCGTCTGCGGCGACCCGCCCCCCGCCGGGTCGGGGAGGATCAACGAGACGCGGGCCGCCAGCATCTCCTGGCCGATGCCGGCTTCGGGCACCCGTACGCACACGTGGTAGTCACGGGACTCGTCGCCCCACGAACCCGTCGGGTAGTCACCGGCACGCGGCCCCGCCTCCGTGCGCCGATCGGTCAACTCCGCGACCGTCGGCGCGACCTGCTTGACGAAGACGATCTCCGCGCCGACCGGCGTCCACAGGCGCAGGCTCACGTCCGCGACCTCCTTGCCCATCGCGTGCTCCATCATCCGCGTGAAGTCCGCGGCCAGGCCGGCCGGATCGGCGACGATGTCGGCCGTGCCGAGCAGTGCCGACGCGATGCCGGTGACCTCCTTGACCTCCCAGTCGGTGCCCACGCCGCGGGCGTCGCAGGTGAAGCGGCCCGCGCAGGCGTCGAGGGCGGCCCGCAGATCCTCGGGCGACTCGTGCTCGTTGCGGCCGTCGGTCAGCAGGATGCCGTGGCGGATCGGCACCTCGGCCGAGTTCAGCAGCCGGTCGGCCAGTTTCAACCAGGTGCCGATCGCGGTGCCGCCGCCCGCGCTCAGCCGGCGCAGCGCCTGCTTGGCCTCGGCACGGGTGCGGGCGTCGGCGACGGCCAGCCGCCCCTCGCCCGGGTACACCTCGTTCGCCACATGCGTCCCGGCGACCACGGCGAAGGCGACTCCGTCGCGCAGCGTGTCGATCGCGGCGGCCGTCGCGTCCCGCGCGTTGCGCATCTTCGTCGGCGGATAGTCCATCGAACCCGAGCAGTCCACCATGACCACCACGGCGGCGGTCGGCGCCCGACCCGGTATGTACGAAGGGGAGGGCGACGCTCCGGCCAGCGGCGCCCCGCCGGTCGTGCCGCCGCCGGTCGAGGTGACCGTGACGATCGCGTTCACCTCACGCCCGCCCTCCGGCAGGTACTCGTTCTGGTACACGTCGACCGAGAACCGCGGCACGTTCGACTTGGAGAAGTTCGCCATCTGAGGGGCTCCTCGGGACTCCACGCACAAAAGACGGAACGGACAGGCAGGTTGAATCAGGCCGATCCTGCCCCTTGCGGTGCCATGGTGAACGGCAGCACGGCCACCGTTACGTTGTCGTGCCCGCCTCCGTCGAGCGCGTGTCCGACGAGGACCTGCGCGCTGTGCAGCGGTCGGCCCGCCGCGTCGGGCGGCACGACCCTGGCCATGTCGTCCGCGCCCTCCGCGTAGTTCCACAGCCCGTCCGTGCACACCACCACGACACCCGGGCGGTCCGGTTTGAACGCCGCCGTGTGCGGCTCCACTTCGTAAGCGTCGGCACCGAGCCAGCCGGTGATCGCGTGGGCGCGCTCGTCGGCGTACGCCTCCGCCTCGCTCATCAGGCCCGCCGCCACCATCTGCGCGGCCCACGAGTCGTCCTCGGTGAGGCGGGCCGGCGGGCCGGTGCGGTCGTCCGGCACCCAGTAGGCACGGCTGTCGCCGACCCAGCCGACCACCAGCAGCCCGCCCGCCGCCACCGCGCCGACCAGCGTGCACGCCGGGGCGTTCTGGTGGCGGTGAGGGTCGTGCTCCATGGCGGTGCCATGGCCGTCGGCGGCTTCGGCGAGGGCGTTGACCGCCTCGGACGCCGCGACGATCGCGTCGTGCATCGCCTGCTGCGGGTGCGTGCCGCGCGGCAGCGACTCCAGCAGCGACTCGCTGGCGGCGGCCGCCGCGGCGGCGGACGCCTCGTCGGGGCGGGTCGCCGAGGACACGCCGTCGCAGACGATCGCGACGACGGCCGGCGAACCGTCGGGCAGGGCCGTCGACGACACGGCGAACGCGTCCTCGTTGCGGTGGTGGCGCAGGCCGCGGTCGCTGACGGCGGCGACCGAACCGAGCTCCTCCTCCATGTGGTCACGCTCGCGCGGCTGCGCGTGGCCGCAGTTCTCGCAGTAGCCGTCCGGGTCCACGTGCCCGGCCCGGCACGCGACGCACAGCTTCGTGCCGGCGGGCGGGGTGTGCGCGTGCTCGGCGGTCCGCGGATCCGGCACGGCGGGCGCGGGCACGGGTGCCTGGGCGGGCACGGGCGGGACCGCCGGGACCGGTGGCGCGGGCGGGACCGGCGGTGCGGGCGGCATCGGCGTCGACACGGGGTCGGGCGCGGGTGCCGGCGCGGGCGCGGGCAGCGGGAAGTCGGCGTCCGTGCCGGCGGCGCCCGCATCGGGGCGTTGCGGGCCGTCCGAGGCGCGGGCGTCGAACCGTATCGGCTGTTGCCCGGGCTGCCCGGGCTCCGGCGGCCTCGCCACCCCCTCCACCGGTGAGCTCATCACCATGGTCGGGTTGTCGCGGGGCGGCTCCGGTACGGCCGACAGGTCGTACCCGCACGCCCCGCAGAACAGGTCCCCCCGCTCCAGCGGCTCCTCGCAGCCGGGGCAGGTGGACAGCTGGTGCATCTGCGACATCTTCACACCCATGTCCGGGGGCGGAACCGGTTCGCCCGCTCCACCATCTCGATCCTCTCCTCGCCGCGCTGAGCGAGCCGGGCGAGCACCCGATAGGAGCGCTCCAGTCCGAAGCGCAGGCCGCGCTCGTCCAGTTCGCTGCCCAGCAGCGACGTCTGTACCGGGCCGGCCCCGGGGCTTCCGGAGAGTACCCAGTCCAGCGCGGTACCCAGCACCTCCGTAGCCAACCGCTCGCGGCGCACCGCGTCCAGCCCGAACTGCTGGAGCGCGGAAACCTGCTCGGCCGCCGCCGCCAGGTCCGCGAGCAGCGGGTCGGCGGGGGAGCGGTGGCGCAGCCGGGCCCGTACGGCCGCGACGCGCGCGGCGGTGTAGTGGATCGATGCCTCGGGCACCGACTCCAGCGTCCGTACGGCTCCGGCCCGGTCGCCCGCGGCCAGTTGCACCCGGGCGAGGCCGAACGCCGCGCTCACATAGCTCGGGTCGGTCGTCCACACGAGGCGGTAGTACTCGGCGGCGTTGTCCAACTGGCCCAGCACCTCGGCGCAGACGCCGAGTGCCAGCTTGGGCGCGGGCTCTCCGGGGAACGCGTCGTAGACGGCGTCGAAGGAGAGCGCGGCGTTCTCGTTGTCGCCGGTCGCCAGTGACGCCACGCCCCGGTACCAGACGACCCGCCAGTCGTCGGGGTGCCCGCTCTCCAGGTCCTCCAGGGCCCGGTGCGCCGAGGGGACCTGGCCCGTCTCCAGGTGGGCGCGCAGCTCGCGCAGCCGCAGCTCGACGGAGCTCGCGGGCGCGGTGTGCAGCGCGGCGATCAGCTCGGCGGGTCCGGCCGCCATCAGCCCGGCCAGGAAGCCCGCGTTCGGGTCGCCGGGGTCCACGTGCGGCACGGGCAGCGCCAGCGCGATGGCCCGCGCGTCCAGCGCTCCGAGCAGCGGCGCGGCGGGGCGGGGCGCCACAGGCTCGGTACGCGGCCGGGGCACCTGCCCCGTCACCGGCGGCGGCCCCGGCACTTGACCCGGCCCGGCGGCCGCGAGCCCGGAACCCGGCACCGGTGGCGGCGCGGTCGGCGGCGCGGCCGCCGTCCCGCCCCGCCTCCGGCCGCCGAACAGACCCCGCGGCATCTCCCGCGCGCCGAGCACCGACACCTCGGCCGGCGGCTCCGCGAACAACACCGTGTCCGTGACGCGGACTTCCGGCCCGAACAGCGTCGACAGCGCGGGCCTCGGCCGGCCCGTCTGCAGCGCGACCACCTCGCGCAGCACACCTGTCAGCTGCTCCGCCATCTCCTGCGCGGAGGCGAACCGGCGCGCCGGGTCCGGGTCCGTCGCCCGCACCAGCAGCCGGTAGAACGACTCGTACCGCCGGAACACCTCGATGTTGTCCGGGTCCGGCAGCGAGTCCACGAACACGTTCGTGTACCCCTGGAAGTCGAACGTCAGCACCGCCAGCGTCCGCGCCACCGTGTACAGGTCGGACGCGACCGACGGCCCGACCTCCGCGACCTCCGGGGCCTGGTAGCCGACCGTGCCGTAGATGGCCGACTCGTCGTCGTCCATCCGGCGCACCGCGCCCATGTCTATGAGCTTGAGCTGGTCCTCGGTCTGGATCGCGTTGTCGACCTTGAAGTCGCAGTACAGCAGGTTCCTGCTGTGCAGGTGCCCCAGCGCCTCCAGCGCCTCGATGCCGTACGCGCAGGCCTGCTCGACCGGCAGCGGATCGCGCCGGCCGTCCGGGCCCCGCCGCTCGTTGGCGATGTCCTTGAGCGACTTGCCGCCGACGTACTCCATGACGATGTACCCGTCCAGCGAGCCCGTGCGCTGGTCCAGGTGCTCCACGAAGTTGTAGATGCGGACGATGTTGGAGTGCTCGATCTCCGCGAGGAACCGCCGCTCCGAGATCGCCGCCGCCATCGCGTCCTGGTCGCCGGTGTCCAGCAGGCCCTTGAGGACGACCCACCGGTCGGAGACCGCGCGGTCCACGGCCAGGTAGATCCAGCCGAGGCCGCCGTGGGCCAGGCAGCCCGCCACCTCGTACTGCCCGTGCACGATGTCACCGGCCCGCAGCTTCGGCACGAAGGAGTACGGGTGGCCGCACTTGGTGCAGAAGCCCTCCGTGCGCCCCGGCCGGCCCCCGCGCGCCCGGCCCACCGGCGCCCCGCAGTCGGAGCGCGAGCAGAACCGCTTCCGCTCGGGGACCTCGGGGTTCTCCATGACCACCGAGCGCGGGTCGGGGCGCGGCACGGACGGGATCGCGACGAGTCCGGCGCCCAGCCGGTTGCGCCCGGACTGGCCGGTGGACGAGCCGGAGCTGCGCACCGACACCGAACGCGACGACTCCGTACCGCCCGTCAGGGAACGCGACAGCCGGCCCGACACCGAGCGCCGTGACGACCGGGACGAGGAGCGGGAGGACCGGGACGACGAGCGGGAGCTGCTGCCGGATCCCTTGCCGCCCCCGCCGCCCGCCACACCGGTCGGCGGCGACGACACCATGCCGCCGGGCGAGACGACGGGCGCCAGCCCGCACGTGTCGCAGTACAGCTCGCCGCCGCCCATGTCCTCGTACGAGCCCCCGCAGCCGGGCCGCTGACACGTCTTCACTGACTCCCCCTACGGTCGACCGGGCCGGCTCCCGACACCATGTCCATGGCGGCCTGCTGGTAGCGCAGCACGGCCTGCTCGGCGGCGCGCAGGTCGCACGGGGCGCTCCACAGCATCCGGCGTGCCTGGTCGTACCGCTCGATCAGCAGCGGATCCTCCGCCATGCCGTGCCGGGCCACCTTCGCCTTGTACGCGTCGAGCCGGCCGCGCAGCTCCGCGCGGACCGCGAGCGGCGCGGTGACGGCCGTCAACTGCTCGCGGGCGCGCAGCAGCTCCTCCTCGGCCTCCTGCTCCAGCGCCTCCAGGAGCGGCGACAGCCGGTGCCACTGGGCGTGGCGGCGGTACTCGGCGGCGGTGGCCAGCCGCTCCTGGAGCGCGGTCGGCGGGCCGCTCACCGCCGGCACCTCGGAGGCGGCGATCTTCGCCAGCACCTCGCCCCGGGCCGCCCGCGCCTCCGCGAGCGTCCGGTCCGCGCGCGACAGCACGTCCCGCAGGCGCATCAGCCGCGCCTCGGAGTCCTGCCGGACCTGGAGCACGGCCTCGATCTCGCGCCGCACGTCCTCCAGGGCCCGGGCCGCCCGGTCGTACCGGTCGGTGTCCGGACGTCCGCCGCCGGGCGCCGAACTGCCGGTCGCCGGCCGCCAGAACGCCAGCGGGTCCGTCACCACCTGCGCCCGCAGCGCGGCCAGCTCATGGGTGATGGCCTCCAGGTCGTCCCCCGCCGGGTGCTCCCCGGGCCGTACGCCCACGGAGTGCGCCAGCGAGCGCGTGCGGCCGAGCTCGGCGGCGAGCAGGTCTATGCGCGCGGGCAGTGCCGACCACACCGCGTCCGCCGTGACCACCATGTCGAGGGAGCTCGCGTACAGCTCGTTCATCCGGGCCACCAGCCGCTCCAGCGTGAACCGCTCGGCCAGCGCGGAGGTCCCCGAGACCGTGACGCTCTCGCCGCGCAGCCGCTCCGTCAGCTCGGACAGCTCCTCGCGCCCCGGCCAGCGGCGCCGCGCGCGCACCTCCCGGGCCTCGTGCACGGCGGCGGTGTACGCGTCGAAGTACGTCCACAGCAGGCTGATCGTCCGCTCGGTGGCGGCCCAGCGGTCCTTGGTCGTACCGGTCAGCTCGGCGCCCTCGAGGAGCCTGCGGCCCGCGTGGTCCTGCAGGGCGAGCAGCGAGTCCTCGACCGCCTTGTGCTCCGCCCCGAGCCGCGCCAGCGCACGGTCCACCTCGTCCCGGTCCATCACCGGCCCAGGGGGCTCCGTGACGCCCATCGATCACCTCTTCGCCTCGTGCCCATGTCGGTCAGCTGCTCCGGTACTTCGGTGCCGGAGGGCCGGCTATCCCCGGCAGGTCGGCGCTCAGCCACTTCGTGTACGCCTGCTTCCACGCCCCCTGCCGGTACTCGACGAGCACCTGGTTGACCCGGCGCACGAGGTCGTCCTTGCCGAGCTTCGCGGCGATGCCGTAGTACTCCGTGGTGAACGGACGGCCCTTCAGCTCGACGGCCGGGTCCTGCGCCGCCTGGCCGGCCGCCAGCGCGTTGTCCGTCACCACCGCGTCGACCTCGCCCATCTGCAGGCGGACCAGGCAGTCCAGCTGGTTGGGCACGGTGTAGACGTCCTTGTCGCCCTTGCCGCCGTCGTCCTCGTCCTTGAACGTGGCGCCGAACGACTCCTTCACCAGCGCCTCGTACGCCGTCGTGCCCTCGCCGGAACAGACGCGCTTGCCGGACAGGGTCTTGTTGTAGCCGGTGACCGTCGATTCCTTGGGCGCGAGGACCTGCTGCCCCACCTGGAAGTAGGCGGTCGAGAAGGCGACTTGCTCGATGCGCTTGCAGGTGATCGTCATCGTCCGGACGACGAGGTCGACCTTCTCGCTCTCCAGCGCGGCGATCCGCTGGTTGGTGGGGATGGCGCGGAAGATGACCGCGTCGGGGCTGCCGAGGATGTTGGCGGCGATGGCGCGGGCGAGGTCGATGTCGAAACCTTCCAGCGTCTTGCTGGCGGGGTTGCGGTAGCCCCACCGGTAGCTGTTCTGGTCGACGCCGACGATCAGCTTGCCGCGCGCCTTGATGGCAGCGATGGCGGGGCCGTCGGCGGTGGACGGGGTGAGGGAGGCCTCCGGGTCCTTGCAGGTGTCCGCCTTGGCGGGGACCGCGCCGCTCGCCCCGGACACGGCGGACGCCCCGAGTCCGGTGCCCTGCGACAGCGGCACCAGGGTGAGCGCGGCGGTCAGCCCGCACGCGGCCGCCATCGCCGCGACCCCGCCCCACCCGCGCAGCCGCCCGGCGGCCCGCCGGGTCAGGCTCCGCTCGCCGGGGGTGCCGGCCGCATCGAGGTCCAGCTTGCTCATCGTGCCTCCCCTCACCCTCACCGGTACTCCGACAGCCTGCGGTTGATGCCCATGATGGCCCCCACCGCCCCGAGGACGGCCAGCGCCGTGGCCCCGACCGGCAGGCCGGTCAGCGCGGAGCGGCCGTCCTCGGCGGCGCGGGTGAACTCGCCCTGCTCATGGTCGAGCGCCTTCTTCAGCGCCGCGTCCACCTCGTCGAACGCCTGGCCGGTGGACCCGTCGTCACCGATGACCTTGGCCAGCGCTCCTTCGTACTCGCCCGCGTCGTCCGTGGCGCGCGCCGCAGCGTGCCGCTTCTGCCACTCGTCGACCTGCTCCACCGCCGCCTTGACCGGCTCGCGGCCCTCACTGTCGTCGGCGAGCCGGCCCGCCTCGGCGAGCGCCGCGCTCAGCTTGCCCATGCCCGCGCCGTACTCGGTCTCGTACTTGTCCTTCTTGCCGTCGTCGGTCAGCACGGCACCCCGCGCCACCAGGGTCAGGTTCTCGTTGGCGCGGGCCTTCAGGGAGTTGATCCGCGCTTCGTTCAGCACCTTGAGCGAATCCTGGCCGTGCCGGCCGGCGTCGGTCAGCTGGCTGCGCGCGACCGTGTGCCCGCCCGCCAGCCACAGCAGCACCACCACCGAGGCGGCCGTCGCGGCGAGCAGCCCCTGGTTGAACACCCGGTTGGTCCGCAGATACGTGCGCCGCTGCGCCCACACCAGCGCGCCGACGACCACGACCCCCACCGCGAGGGACAGCCACGGCCAGGCGCGGGCGTCCCGGTCGTCCCGCGCGAGCCGCGCGGTCTCCGCCGCGTACAGCCGCTCGGCGGCGGGCAGCAGCTCGGTCGTCATCTGCTGGTTGGCGTACCGCAGATACGCGCCGCCGAGCGGGAGGCCCTGCCGGTTGGCGGCGCGGGCGCGCTCGATCAGGCCTGTGTAGCGGGGCAGCCACTCGTTGAGCGTGGTGATCTCGCGCGCGGACTGGGACGAACCCTCGGTGTTGGCCGCGGCCTTGACCAGCAGCCGCGACGCGGTCGCGATGTCGTCCTCGTACCGCTCCCGCACGTCCGCGGGCTCCTGCGCACCGGCCAGGAAACCGCTGGCGGCCGCCGTGTCGGCGTCGGCGAGCGAGCGGTAGAGGTGCGCGGCGTCGGCGCTCAGCGGCTGGCTGCGGCCGACCACGTCGTCGGCGGCCGCGGAGCGGTCGGCGACCTCGAAGGCGGTGACGGCCCCGAACGCCACCACGAGCAGGGCCAGTACGGCGCCGATGATCTGCAGCCGCCCGGGCTCCGTGGTCGCGGCGGCACGCAGCCGCGCCCGCCCTTCGGCCCACGCGCCGCGCCCGGCGGGCACGGGTGCGCTGCTCGGCGCCGCTGGCGCGGGCGCGGGCACCACGGGTGTGGGCGCGGGCGCCGCGGTCGCGGGCGCGGCCGACGGCGGGCCCGCCGGTGGCGGCGGCACGCGCGGCCTGTTCGGCACATTCGGTGCGTATGTCACGTGACCTCCCCCTCGGTCGCTGCCCGCAGTATGGCCGTAGGGGCCGACGTTCACACCAGGCTTGACTCGATCTTGTTCCTATCGTGCTGAACGGTGTGTGGAAACACCGCGGCGCCCCCCACTCGCACCGCCGTGCGCTCTCCCCCTTGAATACGCCACCCGCCCCGCATCGGTTCCGCCCCCATACTGACGAACCGAACGCACGTACCGCACCACGTTGTCCACAGCCATCGCCATTAGTCGTACTGCGTCGCCTGTTGCTCGTAGTGCGCCCGCAGCCGCGCCCGCGCCCGCGCCGGCGCGCCCACGTGGTCCAGCCCCAGCAGGCCGGCCCCCAGCACCGGTGGCGCGGTCACGACACGCACCGCCGCCTTCGGGGCCTTCGCCGCCAGCAGTTCGGCGATCCGCGGGGTGAGCCGAGGATGCCGCGCCGCCAGCACACCGCCGCCCAGCAGCACCGGAACCTCCTCGTCCAGCAGGTCCAGCCGGGCCAGGGCGACGGAGGCCATCGCCACCACCTCCTGCGCCAGCCGCTCCACCAGCGCACGGGCCACCGGGTCACCCGCCGCGCTCGTCGCGAACAGCACCGGCGTCAGCTCGTGCCGCCGCTCCGCCGCGATCCGCCCCCGGTGCAGCGCCTCGATCAGCGCGTACATCGAGTCGAGGCCGAAGTGCGCGGGAAGCGTACGCGCCAGCTCCGTCGGCTCACCGCGCCCGTCCTCGGCGCGTGCGGCCCACCACATCGCCTCCTCCGCGAGCCCACTGCCGCCGCCCCAGTCGCCGGAGATCCGGCCGAGCGCGGGGAAGCGGGCCGTGCGCCCGTCCGGCCTCATGCCGACGCAGTTGATGCCCGCCCCGCACACCACCGCCACGCCCCGGGGCTCCTCCACCCCCGCCCGCAGCAGGGCGAACGTGTCGTTCCGCACCTCGACGGAGCCACCCCGGCTCCAGCCCCGGGCCCGTACCGCGTCCGCCAACTCGCGCTCCTCCACCGGCAGGTCGGCGTTGGCGAGACAGGCGGACACATGGGAGACGTACGGCGGGCCGCCCAGCCCGGCGGTCCGGGCCGCCGCGCCCACCGCGTCCGCCAGCACGCCCACCGCGGCATCCACCCCCACGACCGGCGGCTGGAACCCCCCGCCGCGCGCCTCGCCGAGCACCGCCCCGTCCGCGCCCACCACGGCGACGTCCGTCTTGCTGTTGCCCGCGTCGATCGCCAGGACCGCGTCGATGGCCGGCACCGAAGCCTGGTTCACGCCCACGCGAGGTACTCCCGGTTGTGCGCGACGAGCCGGTCCGTCAGGCCCTCGGCGAGCGCGTACTGCCCCACCAGCGGGTGCGCCAGCAGCGCCTTGAACACCCGGTCCCGCCCGCCCCGCAGCGCGGCGTCCAGCGCCAGGTCCTCGTACGCCGTGACGTGCCCGACCAACCCCGCGTACAGCGGATCCATCTCCGGCACCGCCAGCGGCACCGCGCCCGAGCCGTCCACCGCCGCCTGGGCCTCGATCACGGCGTCGTCCGGCAGGAACGGCAGCGTCCCCTTGTTGTACGTGTTGACGACCTGCACCCGCGCCGCCGGGCCCCCTCCCAGCAGGGCGGCGGCCAGCTCCACGGCCGCCTCCGAGTAGAAGGCCCCGCCCCGCTTCGCCAGCAGCTCCGGCTTCTCGTCCAGCGCCGGGTCGCCGTACATCGCGAGCAACTGCCGCTCCATCGCCGCCACCTCGGCGGCCCGCGACGGCTTGGTCCCCAGCTCCCGTACGACCTCGTCGTGCGCGTAGAAGTACCGCAGGTAGTACGAGGGGACGACACCGAGCCGGTCCAGGACGGCGCGCGGCAGCCGCAGATCGGCCGCGACGGCGTCGCCGTGCTCGGCGAGCAGCCGCGGCAGCACGTCTTCGCCGTCCGGCCCGCCGAGCCGCACCGCCCGCTCCCAGGTGAGGTGGTTGAGCCCCACGTGGTCCAGGTGGACGGCACCCGGCTCGACGCCCAGCAGGCGGGCGAACTTCCGCTGGAAGCCGATGGCCACATTGCACAGCCCGACCGCCTTGTGGCCGGCCTGGAGCAGCGCCCGCGTCACGATCCCCACCGGATTGGTGAAGTCGATGATCCATGCCTCCGGGTTCGTCCGGCGTACGCGCTCGGCGATGTCCAGCACCACCGGCACCGTGCGCAGCGCCTTCGCCAGCCCGCCCGCGCCGGTCGTCTCCTGCCCGACGCAGCCGCACTCCAGCGGCCACGTCTCGTCCCGCTCACGGGCCGCCTGCCCGCCGACGCGCAGTTGCAGCAGCACGGCGTCGGCGCCGTCGACGCCCGCCTCCACATCGGAGGTGGTGGTGATGCGACCGGGGTGTTCCTGCTTGGCGAAGATCCGCCGGGCCAGTCCGCCGACCGCCTCCAGCCGGTCGGCGGCCGGGTCGACGAGAACCAGCTCGCTGATCGGGAGCGTGTCGCGCAGCCGCGCGAAGCCGTCGATCAGTTCGGGTGTGTACGTGGACCCGCCGCCCACGACAGTCAACTTCATGGTCAGTGCCTCAGCCCTTCAGCCCTTGACGCCGGTTTCGGTTCCCGTCGGTGTGGTGCGCGCCCTTGAACGACTCCCGGATGAACGACTCCCGGAGGTGTCGAAGAGGTCGTCCCGGGTGGCGGCCAGCGCGCTCTCCAGCGCCCCGCGCAGCACGGGATCCCGCTGTACGCCGCCGAGCACGAGCCGCGGCCGCGAGGCGGCCAGCTCGCCGAGCTCGGCCTCCACGCGCTCGCGCAGCGGTTCGCCGCCGCCGACGATCGCCCGCCCCGACAGCACCACCAGCTCCGGGTCGAGGACCGCGACCAGCGAGGCGAGCCCGGTCGCGAGCCCGGTCGCGTAGGCGTCGAGGAGCCTGCGGTACGCCGGTGGCGCGTCGTCCCGCGCCGCGCGCTCGACGAGCCGGGCGGCGACGTCCGCGTACTCGCCGGGAGGCACGTCGTCGATGCCGTACTCCCGCGCGAGCCGGGGCAGCGCCTGGGCCCCTGCGAGCTCCTGGAACCCACCGGCGTTCGCCCTGGTGACCTGCCGCACGAGCGGCGCGCCCGGCACGGGAAGGAACCCGACCTCGCCGGCGCCCCCGGTGAACCCGCGGTGCAGCCGCCCGCCCAGCACGAGCGCGGCGCCCAGGCCCTGCTCGTTCCACAGCAGGACGAAGTCGCCGTGCCCGCGGGCGGCTCCGAGGCGCTGCTCGGCGAGGGCGACGAGGTTGACGTCGTTCTCGTACTCGACGGGCATCGGCAGCGCGGCGGCCAACTCCTCCAACAGCGTGGGGGAGTGCCAGCCGGGCAGGTGGCTCGCGTACCGGAGGCGGCCCGTGCCGGGGTCGAAGGCGCCGGGCGTGCCGATCACCAGCCGGTGCACCTCGCTCCGCGTGATCCCGGCGGCCTTCACGGCGCCGTCCAGCGCGTCGGTCACCTGCCGTACGACGCCGCCGGCGTCCCCGGCGGGCCGCTTCGGCGTGGCGAGCTCGAACTCGCCGACCACCTCCCCGGTGACGTCGGCGACGGCGGCGCGGACGCGGCGCGGGTTCACGTCGAGCCCGGCGGCGTACGCGGCCCGTGCGTTGACGGCGTACAACTGCGCGCTGGGCCCCGGCCGCCCGGCACTCGTCCCGGTCGCCACCACCAGCCCGGCCGCCTCCAGCCGCGCGAGCAACTGCGAGGCGGTGGGCTTCGACAGCCCGGTGAGCGTCCCGATCCGGGTGCGGGAGAGGGGCCCGTGCTCCAGCAGCAACTCGAGCGCGGCCCGGTCGTTCATGGCGCGCAGGAGGCGGGGGGTACCGGGGACTCCGGTTCCAAGGGTGGTCCCGGACACGAGGGGTTCACCTGCCGATGACTATGACTGTTAGGAAAGCTTCCTGTTCGTGTGGCGCAGAACGTAGGGCGCAGGTCAGGGGGTGTCAATACCCGTGCGGCGGGGCGACCCAGGCCTACACGGATTCAGCCGCCCTGCCCCGCGGCGCCACGTGGCTTTGCCCGAGAAGGAGAGCCGGAGGCCGCCGCACCGGGCGGGCGCACGTTCACCGTGTCCCCGCAATTGCGCACCAGTTACCCCGTCACCTCGACATGACGTGACATCTCTCCAGATAGTGCTACTTGCCCACCCTCAGCTTCTTGCGCCAACAGCTTTTGCGGCCAGAAATGTGTCGCTTACACAGACCGGGTGTCCCTAGGGTCCGTCGCGGCGCTCTCCACGAGATCGCCATATCTGTGATGGGCCTGGGGAGGCCCTGGAGGGGTGGGGTGGGTTATGTCTGCACGCAGGCAGAGATCGGCACGCGCGGTGGCCATGCTGCTCGGGTGCGCGTTGGTGACGGGTGCCGTGCCCGCGGTGGGATACGCGGCGGACGCCGCGAGCACGCCCGCCGGGGCACCGGCGGTGAACCCCGAACAAACCGCGTCCGAAGCAGCCGTCGCGTCCGGCAGGCCGGTCGAAGTGACGGAGGCGCGGACGGAGTACACCACGACGGTGGCGAACCCCGACGGCACGTACACGCTGACCCAGGCCACGACTCCGCAACGCGTGAAGACGGCCGAAGGTTCCTGGCGGGACATCGACGTCACGCTGGAAAAGCGGGCGGACGGCAGCGTCGGCCCCAAGGCGGCGATGGTCGACCTGTCCTTCTCGGGCGGCGGCCAGGGCAAGGACCTGATCACGTTGGGGAACGACGAGGGGACTCTGTCCCTGAGGTGGCCCAGTGCTTTGCCGGAGCCCCGGCTGTCCGGGCCCACGGCGACCTATCCCGGCGTCTTCGAGGGCGTGGACCTCCAGCTCACCGCCACCGCCGTCGGCTACCGCGAGGTCTTGGTCGTGCACTCGGCCAAGGCGGCGGCCAATCCGCAGCTCAACGAGGTCACCCTCAACGCCGCCGGTGACGGTCTTCGCGTCGTGCCCGGTCCGGGGGGCGGGTTGCGGGCCGTCGACGACGACGGCAACACCGTCTTCAGCGGCCCCGCCGGGCAGATGTGGGACTCCGCGGGCGGCGACCCCGGCGACACCGGTACGCGTACCCAGCTGCTCCGCACGGCGCCGCAGGCCGGACCCACGGTTCCGCCGGGCGGCAGCGCGGACCCCGGCACGCGAGCGGGCGACGACGCGGCACATCCCGGCGAGGGCGACGCGGCGGCCGAGCTCCCGGTGAAGGTGACCGGCGAAAAGGTCACGATCACCCCCGACACGAAACTGCTGCGCGGCGCGAACACGGTCTACCCGGTGTACATCGACCCGCCCATGGGCCTCGGCCGGCAGGAGCGCACGGTGCTGTCCTCGGACGGCGACCGCTTCTGGGACTTCGACGGCGATCACGGGGTCGGCAACTGCAGTGTGCAGGGCCCCTACTACTGCGGCAGCAACTACACCAACCGCATGTACTTCGAGTTCGCGCCGACGAGCCTGCCGGGGAAGTACGTACTGGACGCCACCTTCCGGGCGTACGAGACGTGGTCCTTCTCGTGCGACCCGAAGTGGGTCGACCTGGTGCGCACCGACAACATCTCGGAAGCCACCCGCTGGCCCGGACCCAAGCACCTCGATCTGATGAACGACCAGTACGTGTCGGCCGGGCGGGGCACCAACTGCACACCGGAGCAGCCGGACAGGTGGGTCGAGTTCCATGACAACCGCTCGGAAACCGACGAGAACCTCATAGCGACCGTACGGGCGCTGGCGGACGGCAAGATCAGCCGGCTGACGCTCATGCTGAAGGCCAAGGACGAGGGCGACCCGGCGGCGTGGAAGCGCTTCGACGACAACGCCGAGCTGCAGATCGTGTACATCGCCAAGCCCGGAGTGCCCGGCCTGCGCGTGGCGTCGGGAGACGGCGGCTACTGGGACTGCAAGGGAACGGCCACCGATCCGCAGATCGTGACCCGGCTCACCCCCACGTTCCAGGCGACCGTGCAGACGCTCGTGAAGCCGAGGCTGGTGAACGAGCGCGGTTCGCTCCGGGCGTTCTTCCACGCCCAGCGGCGTGCGTCCGACGGTTCCTGGGTGAACACCTGGAGCACGAGCATGCCGGAGACCGGCTACGACCCGGACGACACGGTGGAGAACGCGCAGCTGCCGCACGGCGAGGACGGGTTGCTGTACCGCGTCTCGGCGCTCACCCAGTCCCACTGGACGTACGGCACGAAGAGCGGCAGCCTCTCCTCCCCGTACCACTCGTGGTGCTACTTCAAGATCGACGTAGCCGCTCCCAAGGCGCCGCGGATCACAGCCGGCTCGCCGTACACCGCGTGCACCCCCACCCTCTGCGAGGGCGCGGGCGGCCCGGGCGTACCCGGCACGTTCACCTTCGCCCCGAACGCGGCTGACTCGGACGTCACGACCTACCGCTGGTACCTCGTCGGACAGGCGCGAGCCCACGAGTCGGCCGGGCCCATCGCCAAGGACGTGGCGGTCTTCCCCTCACTGTCCGGCACCGTGACGCTGGCCGTGCAGGCCAAGGACGTCAACCAGCGATGGGGCGAAACGGCGCAGTTCCTGTTCAAGGTCAAACCAGCTGAGGGCGAAGTGGGACGCTGGCGCTTCGGCGACCGGCCGACCGACACCACCACGGTGATCAGTAAGGACACCGCTACCGAAGGACTCCGGCACGACGCCACCCTGTACGGCGGCGCCTCCTGGGCGGACCAGGGCCGACGCGGCGCGGGCGACTACTCCCTGGGCCTCAACAGCGCGGACCCGGCCAAGCAGCAGGCGTACGCCGCGACCGGATCGGCGGCGGTGAACACCAGCTCTTCCTTCACCGCCGCGGCCTGGGTCTACCTCACGGAGGGCACGACCAACCGCGTCGCACTGGCCGCTCCGGGCGCCCAGGACGCCGCGTTCACCGTCTACTACTCATACGCGAAGCGCCGTTGGGCGTTCAACCGCGGCTCACAGGACAAGGTCGACGCCGTCGACATCATCACCTTCGCCGACCCGGGCGAGTCACCTCTCAACGTCTGGACCCATGTGGCCGGTGTCTTCGACACGAAGGGGGACACCGACAAGTCCAACGACACGATCCAGCTGTTCATCAACGGCAAGCCGCAGGGCCAGCCGGTCACTCTCGCCGCCGTGGTGCCCACGTACGAGCCGTGGTTGTCGGTCGGCGGTCTCCAGATCGGCCGTACGAAGGGCCAAGGCGTCTACGCCCAGTACTTCCGGGGCCACATCGACGAGGTCGCCGTCTGGCAGCGCGCTCTCGGGGAACGGGAGCTGAGGCAGGAGGCCGGCCTGTCCGGCGAGGACACCCCGACGGTGGAACTCGTCGCCGACTGGAACGCGGGAGCCTTCACCGGCACCGAGATCAAGGACACGAGCGGCTACGGCCGGCCCTCGCTGAAGCTCTCGGCCACCGGAGCGCGGGCCGGCGAGGAAGCTCTCCTCCTGGACGGAACCAGCGGCCATGTCTCGGCCACCGGTCCGGTGGTGGACGAGAAGGGGTCCTTCACGGTCACCGCGCGCGCCCGGCTCGACAAGGCCGTGTTCGCCGGAAAGCCGGTCGGCTACCGGGCGATGGTGTTCGCCCAGCCCACGACGGTCGGCAGCGAGTCCTCCTGGGCCCTGTGGGCCGAGAAGGTGGCGGACGGCGTCTACCTGTGGAGGTTCGGCCGCACGGCCGTCGACGCCACGGGCACGGTCACCGAAACGGCCTCCGTCCCCGCGCAGGAGCCCGCCGCCGTCGATACGTGGGTGCAGGTGACGGGCGTGTTCGACGCCTCCGAGCAGACGGCCGTCGGGTACGGCAAGACGCGCCTCTACGTGGGCATGTTCGAGCAGGATCCGCGTGAGAAGGCCGAGTTCACCACCCCGACCCAGGGGACGGGCGCCCTCACGGCCGGCAAGGGCTCGGCCGCCGGTACCACCGGGCACCACCTTCCGGGCGCGCTCCAGGACCTGCGCATGTGGTCCGGGGCGATGTCCGCCGATCAGGTCGGCGCCCTCATCGGCTGACCGCCAGCACGGGCAACGGCCGGGTGCGCCCGACGCGCACCCGGCCACGACCCCTCACACGCACACCTCCATCTGACTCGCACGCGTGCGGCCAGCCCGCACCCAGGAGCGGACATGAATGATCATCCTTCGGCACGTCCGGGCCCACGCCCACGCACCGGCCCGCCGGCCGGGAAACGCTGGGCCGGGCGCATAGCCGCCCTCACCGGATTCGTCCTCCTACCCGGCCTGCTGACTCCGGTCGCCTTCGCCGCCGACCCGGACCCGCTCGGCGCCCCGGCACTCAAGCCTCACCGAGCCACCAAGGTCCACCCCTTCACAGCCAAGACCAACGCCAAGAGCGCGGCAGCGGCGGCCAAGGCGGCCAAGGCCGAGGCCGAGGCGGTGAAACGGGCCACCCGTCAGCAAGCCGTCACCGTCACCTGGCCCACGGCAGGGGAAGCGACCCTCACCACGCCCGCCCGCGGCACCTCGCAGGCGGCACCGGGAGCGCTTCCGGTCACCCTGGCCCCGCCGACGGCCGCCAAGAACGCCAAGAACGCCAAGAAGACCAAGAACGCCGCCTCCCTCAAGGTGGGCGTCCTGGACCAGAAGCGGACAGCCGCCCTCGGCGTCAAGGGTGTCGTGCTGACCGCCACGGCCCCAGCCGACGGCGGAAACGCGCGACTGGGAGTCGACTACACCTCGTTCGCGTCCGCGTACGGCGGTGACTGGGCAGGCCGTCTTCGGCTCGTCCGGCTCCCCGCCTGCGCACTGACCCGCCCGGACCGCGCCGAGTGCCGTACGCAGACACCGCTGCCCTCGGCCAACGACCGCGCCAAGAGCCGGGTCGAGGCGGACGTCTCCTTCGCGCCGCAGGCGAAGGCCGCGGCCGGTGCCGAGCCCGTCGTGTTCGCCCTCGCCGCCGGCACCAAGTCGGGCGCCGGCGACTACAAGGCCACGCCGCTCTCCGCGTCGTCCACCTGGGAAGCCGGCGGCTCGTCCGGCACGTTCACCTGGTCCTACCCGATGCGCACGCCGTCCGCCGCGGCGGGCCCCAAGCCGGACCTCGCGCTCTCGTACGACTCCGGCAGCGTCGACGGCCGCACCGCCAACACCAACAACCAGGGCACGGTCATAGGCGAGGGCTTCGACATCACCTCGTCGTACATCGAGCGCAAGTACGGCACGTGCGACGACGACGGCCAGACCGACAAGTACGACCTTTGCTGGAAGTACGAGAACGCCTCCCTCGTCCTCGGCGGCAAGGCCACCGAGCTCGTGAAGGACGACACCACCGGCAAGTGGCGTCTGAAGAACGACGACGCCTCCACGGTCATCCCCGGCACGGGTGCGACGAACGGCGACGACAACGGCGAGTACTGGACCGTCATCACCGGTGACGGCACCAAGTACGTCTTCGGCCTGAACAAGCTCGAAGGCGCCACCACCGAGCGCACCCAGTCGGTCTGGACGGTGCCCGTCTTCGGTGACGACTCCGGAGAACCCGGCTACGCCGACGGCACCACGTTCTCCGGCCGCTCGAAGCAGCAGGCGTGGCGCTGGAACCTCGATTACGTGGTCGACACCCACGGCAACGCCATGACCTACTGGTACGAGACCGAGGGCAACCACTACGACAAGCTCGGTGACGGCGGGACCGCCGCCGCCTACCACCGCGGCGGTTACCTCAGGGAGATCCGCTACGGCCAGCGGGCCGGCGCCCTCTTCACCGCCGCCCCCGCCGCCTCCCACAAGGTCGCGTTCGGCTACACCGAGCGCTGCGTCGTCTCGGACTGCGCCACGCTGACCGAGACCAACCGCGACAACTGGCCCGACGTGCCGTTCGACGCGCTCTGCGAGGCGGGCAAACCCTGCACCGGGAACGTGGGTCCCACCTTCTTCACCCGCAAGCGCATGACCTCCGTCACCACGCACGCGTGGGACGCGAGCGCGACCGCCTACGCGCCCGTGGACGAGTGGCAGCTCAAGCACGTGTACCTGGACCCGGGTGACACGGGCGATTCGACCGACCAGTCGCTGTGGCTCGACGAGATCCGGCACACCGGCAAGCGGGGCACGCCTCTCACGCTCGATCCGGTCAGGCTCACCGGTGAGTTCATGGCGAACCGTGTCGACTCCGGCAGCGACTCCATCCTGCCGCTGCACAAGCCGCGCCTGAAGACCATCGTCTCCGAGGCGGGCGCCCTGACGGTCGTCGACTACCAGCCCGCCCAATGCGTCGCAGGGCAGACCATGCCCAAGGCCGACACCAACACCCGCACCTGCTACCCGGTGTACTGGTCTCCGAACGGCGAGAAGACCCCCATCCTGGACTGGTTCCAGAAGTACCCGGTCGTGGGCGTGCGCACCAACGACACCCGCGGTGGCTCCCAGGCCGTCCAGCACACCTATGTGTACGAGGGCGGCGGCGCCTGGCACTACAACGAAGACCCCATGACGCCGGAGAAGGAACGCACCTGGTCCACCTGGCGCGGCTTCGGCAAGGTCACCCACCTCACCGGTGCGACTGGCAAGACGCAGTCCAAGACGGTCACCGTGTACCTGCGCGGCATGAACGGCGACCGCGTCCTCGGCTCCGACGGGAAGCTGCCCCACCCGGACACGCGCAAGACCGTGCAGGTGACGGGCATAAAGGCCCCGGCGCTCACGGACAGCGAGCAGTTCGCCGGGTACACGCGCGAGTCGGTCACCTACAACGGCGCCCAGGAGGTCTCTGGGACGGTCAACCTCCCCTGGTCGAAGCGGACCGCGACGCAGCACAAGTCGTACGCCGACACCGAAGCGCACTTCGTGCGCACGGCGTCCACCCAGGCCCGCACCACCATCACCACCAGCGGCACCGCCACCGACCGCACCCGCACCACCGCCACGACGTACGACGACTACGGCATGGCGGCGACGGTCGAGGACCGGGGCGACGACAAGGTCACGGGTGACGAGAAGTGCACCCGCACCTGGTACGCCCGCAACGACGCCGCCGGCATCAACAGCCTGGTCTCCCGCACCCGTACGGTCGGCAAGCCCTGTGCCACGACGGACGCGGAGCTCGACCTGCCCGTGGACTCCTCGCGGCCCGGTGACGTCCTCGGCGACACCGCCACCGCGTACGACTCCACCACGTGGTCGGCCACGCAGCAGCCCACCAAGGGCGAGGCGCAGTGGACGGGCCGCGCCAAGGGGTACGGCATCGACGACCAGCCGGTCTGGCAGAAGGTCGCCACCACGACGTACGACGTCCTCGGCCGCCCGCTGACGGTCAGGGACACCAAGGACACCCAGACCGCGGCCACCACCTACACCCCGGCGGCCACCGGACCGCTGACCTCCACCACGGTGGCCAACGCCGCCGGGCACACCACGACGACGGCGATCGACTTCGCGACCGGCACCGCCACCAAGGTGACCGACGCCAACGGAGGAGTGACCGAGACGGAGTACGACTCCCTCGGCCGACTCACCCAGGTGTGGCTGCCCGACAACCTCAGGGTCCTCGGCAGCAAGGCCAGCCAGGTCTACACGTACAGCATCAAGGCCGACTCCCTGCCGTGGGTGTCCACGGCGACCCTCAAGGGAGACGGCTCCGGCTACAACACGACGTACGAGATCTTCGACTCGCTGCTGCGGCCCCGCCAGGTGCAGTCCCCGTCGGCGTCCGGCGGCCGGGTCATCGCGCTGACCCAGTACGACGAGCGTGGTCTCGCCGTCTCGGCGCAGTCGGACATCTGGGACAACGCGAATGCCCCGTCCGGAGTCCTCGTCGCGACCGACGGCGGTCAGGCCCCGGTGCAGACGGACACCACGTACGACGGTGCCGGACGCGCGATCAAGGCGGTGACCAAGAACTACAACGTCGTCCGCTGGACGACGGAGACCACCTACACCGGTGACACGGTGACCAGCACCGCCCCCGCCGGCGGTCAGGCCACCGCCGTCGTCACCAACGCCCTCGGGCAGACGACGGAGCGCCGTGAGTACGGCGGCCCGCAGCCCACGGGTGGTGCATTCACCAAGACGGCCTACACCTACACGCCGGCCGGTCAGCAGAGCCTGATCACCGGGCCGGACGGGGCCAAGTGGTCGTACTCCTACGACCTCTTCGGCCGTCAGGTCGGCGCCACCGACCCGGACAAGGGCACGTCCACCACGACGTACAACGAGCTCGACCAGGTCACCGCGACCACCGATTCACGCGGCCGGTCGCTCCTGTCCCTGTACGACGTGCTGGGCCGGCGGATCGGCTTGTGGGACGGCTCGCTGTCCAACTCGCGCAAGCTGACGGGTTGGTCCTACGACACGCTCGCCAAGGGCCAGCAGGACACCGCGGAGCGGTACGAGAACGGCATCAAGCAGACGACCAGCAAGGCGTACATCAAGAAGGTCACCGATTACGACCTGATGTACCGGGCCGTCGGCTCCACCCTCCAGCTGCCCGCGGACGACCCACTGGTCGCCGCAGGTGTCCCGTCGACGCTCACCTTCACCACCGGGTACAACCTCGACGGCACGGTGAAGCAGGCCGGCAGCCCCGCGGTGGCCGGCCTCGCGGCGGAGACGCTCGGCTACGGCTACGACTTCGACGGCGTCGGACTCCAGCAGAAGCTGACGGGCTCCACCGGTTACCTCCAGAACGCCCTCTACACGCCCCTCGGCGACCTGAACCGTCTGGACCTCGCCAACTCGCCGACCGCGAAGCAGACCCTCTACCTGGGATACCAGTACGAGGACGGCACACGGCGCCTGAAGAACTCCCTGGTCACCTCGGACGTTCACGCCTACCAGCTGCAGAACGCGTCCTATACGCAGGACGACGCCGGAAACGTCACCTCGGTCTTCGACGACTCCACCCTGGGCGGCACCGGCAAGACCGACAACCAGTGCTTCACCTATGACGGCCACCGCCGCCTCAAGGAGGCCTGGACCCCGAGGACGGCCGACTGCGCCGCCACCGGCCGTACCGTCGCCAACCTCGACGGTGCAGCTCCCTACTGGACCAGCTACGCCTACAACACGGCCGGCCAGCGCACCTCCGAGACCGAGCACACCGCCTCGGGTGACAAGACCACGACGTACACGTACGGCACGACGGCGGCTCAGCCGCACCCGCTGGCCAAGACGACCGGCGCGAAGAACGCCACGTACGCGTACGACCCGGCGGGCAACACCACCAGCCGCCCCGGCACCCAGGCCCAGCAGACGCTGACCTGGAACTCCGAAGGCAAGCTGGTCGGCACGACGGAACCGGCCGCGGGCACCAAGCCCGCACTCGGCACCTCGTACCTCTACGACGCCTCGGGCGAACTCCTGATCCGCCGCAACACCACCGCAGACGGCGACACTGTCCTCTACCTCGGCTCCACGGAGGTCCGCCTCACCACCAAGGGCACCACCAAGACCCTGACCGGCACCCGCTACTACACCGCCGCGGGCAAGACGATCGCGGTCCGCACGGCCACTGCGGGAGCCCCGGAGACCAAGCTCAGCTTCCTGGCCTCCGACCACCACGGCACCAGCAGCCTGGCCGTGGACGCCACGACCCTCGCGATCACCAGGCGCTTCACGACCCCCTTCGGTGCCCCTCGCGGCACCGCACCGACCGCCTGGCCGGACGACAAGGCGTTCCTGGGCAAGCCGGCGGACAAGTCGACGGGCCTGACCCATATCGGGGCCCGCGAGTACGACCCGGGCATTGGGCTGTTCATCAGCGTCGACCCGCTGCTGGAACTCGACAAGCACCAGACGCTTAACGGCTACAGCTATAGCATCAACAACCCGCTGACATTTTCGGACCCGAGCGGTATGGGCCTTGCATGCGGCGATGACGACATACCGTGCCCCACGCGGCCCGACGGCACGAAGGGAAACGGGCGGCCAAACGAAGCGGCGACGGGAACGGGCAAGCCGCCCAAAGGGTCTACCACTGGAGGCAGTGGAGGCACGGCAAGTGAAAGTGGGGGATCTTACCGTCAGTCGTACGAGGAAGAAAAAGACCAGTACGCCAACGAAGACTTGTCTGCCAAGTTTCAAGCTGAGCGTATGGCACAAATAAGCGCGGGGGCCTTTGGAATTCGCGACGCGGTCGACAGTGCCGGTGATGCGCAGCATTTCTCATGCAGGGGGAAGGGGGGAGATGCAGCTTTTTGCAGGGGGGTGGAAGAAGCTTGGGAGCTTGCGATGTGGAACGATGTGCGAAAGGCGGTGCAGCGCATTGATGAATCCTGGGCCAGTCCGGAAAATATCAAGAAGAACAACGGGAGGGGTTTTACTGACAAGGAATATGAACTTGCATTTTACCTGGCGATGAATGGGCGCAAGAATGTAATGTCTCGAAATGATACGGACGGTGCTGGTGACGCCTGGGTCGATGCGAAGCGGTCGGAATTCAAGGCGCCAACCTCAAGGAACGCCATTCAGACGCGACTCAAGAAGGCGCACACCCAAAACGTGGACCATGTTTATCTCGATGTCCGGGGGACTGGTCTACAACGGGAAGATGTGGAGCGCGCTGTGCGTGGTCAGGTGAAGTCTTTCGTAAGTGGTCCGACCTTTGCGGAGGTGTGGGCCGTCGGGGGTGACTCTCACCCCTGGGATCTGAGGGTCTACGATTAGTTAGCAGTGTGTACCGGTGTGGCGGCGCGTGTTCGCCGCCACACCGGCCCAGATGTAATCCGCTACGATGGGGATCGTAATGGCTACCGGGGATTTTGATATTTTTGTGGGCATTAGGCCTGGGTGTGCCTCGTCTCTACCTCTCGACGGCGAAGTGGCATGCGATATTGCCGACATTCTTCTCGGCGCTTGCACTGAGTCATTGGGGAAGTTCGGTAGAGTATTCCGTATTCAAAGCGATGCCGCTTCTGCGGTGGTCGCCAACGTGGAGGGGTCGGGAGAATTTATTGCTTCCATTTTTATTGATCACCCTTGTGATGTTCAGCTCAATTACGTCGACGACTGCGATAACTGGGCGGACAGTCAAGAGCTTGCTAGATTCGTGTTTCAGGCACTCGATGCGCTGGGAAAGTATGAGATGTTCATGACGCATGACGAAGAACAACTTGTGGAGGCGAATTTCAGCCACCCCGACCTAGAGGCCCTAGAAATTTTTACCTACTGGTAAATGTTGCAGCCGTCGGTTTGCCTTCTGGCGTGACGCGGTGAGCCTCGCAGGTTCACGCGAGCACTTCGACTTTCCCCCGAGCACAAGGCATCTGAGCACCTCTGTAGTTGGTTTAGTCGCACCGAACCCGGGGCTTCTGTCGGACAAGGATTAATCCCTAGTGGGTCTGTTGAGTGAAGGAGCCAGACGTCACGCCGTATCTCTGCGCGTACGGCTGGCCCTACAGCTCGCCGGTGAATCTGGGACCAACTCGATGGGCGCCCCTTCAGCGGGCGGCTTAGCGCGCCTCGGCGGAGAGGCCGTCGGCCTACTTCGTCAGGTTCGGCCCCGGCGCGACCGGCCCCGGGGTGACCGGCGGCGTCAGAGGCGTCGCCGCCGCCGACTGCGGGGACGTGGTGGACGCGAAGGCCGACGGGGCGGCCATCCCGGCCGTCGGGTCCGGCTTCGGTTCGTCGTCGGCCTGCTGGGGGAGGCCGCCGACGATGCGGATGCCCTCCGCGTCGAAGGCGCGCTTGATGCGCCAGCGCAGTTCGCGTTCGACGCCCAGGGACTTGCCCGGCATCGTCTTGGCGGAGAGGCGGACCGTCATGGAGTCGAGCAGGACCTCGTTGAGGCCGAGGATCTCGACCGGGCCCCACAGGCGCTCGTTCCAGGGCTCTTCCTTGGCCATGGCCTCGGCCGCGGTGGCGATCACCGCGCGGACGCGGTCCAGGTCCTCGGAGGGGCGGACCGTGACGTCGATGTTGGCCGTGGCCCAGCCCTGGCTGAGGTTGCCGATGCGCTTGATCTCGCCGTTGCGGACGTACCAGATCTCACCGTTGTCGCCGCGCAGCTTCGTCACGCGCAGGCCCACCTCGACCACCTCGCCGGAGGCGACGCCCGCGTCGATGGAGTCGCCGACGCCGTACTGGTCCTCCAGGATCATGAAAACGCCGGAGAGGAAGTCCGTCACCAGGTTCCGCGCGCCGAAGCCGATCGCCACGCCCGCGACACCTGCGGAGGCCAGCAGCGGGGCCAGGTCGATGTTGAAGGCGCCGAGGATCATCAGGCCGGCGGTGCCGAGGATCACGAAGGACGACACCGAGCGCAGGACGGACCCGATGGCCTCCGAGCGCTGGCGGCGGCGCTCGGCGTTCACCAGCAGGCCGCCGAGGGCCGTGCCCTCGACCGCCTGGGCGCTGCGGTTCATGCGCTCGATCAGCTTCGTCAGCGCGCGGCGGACCAGCATCCGCAGGACGAAGGCGACCACCAGGATCAGCAGGATGCGCAGCCCGGTGTTCAGCCAGGTGGACCAGTTCTCCTCGACCCAGCCGGCGGCCTCGTTGGCCTGCCTCGCGGCCTCGTCGAGGGACACCGGCTGGGGTGTGGGGTCGGCAGCCAGTAGGGCGGACCGGAACACGGCGGGGTACCTCCAGGCATGGGCCATGGCATGAAGAGAAGAGCAGACAAAACAATCTAACGGGGGACAGAGGGGGGTTCGTTGCCATGTTCGAGGGAGAGGTACGTCTCACCTGGGGATGACCTGGTTGTGTCGGGGTGTGTGCCGGGGTGTGGTCGAAAACACTCGGGGCCTGTTGTCCGTACGTGGTGGCGCTTCGACCTGGCATGAGGAGAAACTGAGAGCAGATCGTCCCGGCGCGAGCCACGCGCCGCCGGCGTACAAGGAGGCATCCGTGCCGCATGTCCTGGTCCTCAACGCGTCGTACGAGCCCCTCGGCGTCGTACCGCTCCGCCGCGCGCTCGTCCTCGTCCTCGAGAACAAGGCCATATGCCTCGAGGAGTCCGGCGCCTTCATGCACAGCGCGACCCGTGCCATCGCGGCACCCAGCGTCGTCCGCCTCAAGCGGTTCGTCCGGGTCCCCTACCGGGGGCCCGTTCCTCTGACCCGCAAAGCCCTCTTCGCCCGCGACGGAGGGCGTTGCATGTACTGCGGTGGCGTCGCAACCAGCGTCGATCACGTCAT
This sequence comes from Streptomyces sp. NPDC003036, assembly GCF_040611175.1. Lineage (NCBI taxonomy): Bacteria > Bacillati > Actinomycetota > Actinomycetes > Kitasatosporales > Streptomycetaceae > Streptomyces > Streptomyces sp. NPDC003036. Next base: position 69,357 of record NZ_JBEXNO010000021.1, read on the forward strand.
CCCGCGCAGCCGGGGCGGCAAGCACGCCTGGGAGAACGTCGTGGCGGCCTGCCGCCGCTGCAACCACGTGAAGGCCGACCGGCACCTGCGCGAGCTGGGCTGGCGGCTCCACCAGCAACCCGCCCCGCCCTCCGGCCTGGCCTGGCGCATCATCGGGACCGGCCATAGGGATCCGCGCTGGCTGCCGTACCTGCAGCCGTTCGGCGCGGATGACGCCCTGGCCCGGATCGACGGCACGCGACTCGTGCCTGATGATTCGGGCCTTCGTGCGTCCTGACCCACCCTAGGGGGCGACCGCGTAGGCCTCCACCGCGAAGAGCGAGATCCCGAACCGCGTCGCACGCGCGTCGGCCTGTACGCGGATGAAGCGGGTGCCCGGGGCGTCCATCCGGACCGCCTCGCGGCCCCCCTTCCCGTCCCGTACGGTGGCCGCCGTACGCCACGTACGGCCGTCCGCCGACACCTGGACGCGGTACTTCGACGCGTACGCGTCCTGCCAGCGCAGCACCACCTGGCCCAGGCGCACCGGCTGCCCGGACAGCTCCGCCTGCCACCAGGCGCCGTCCTCGGCCGGTGAGGACCAGCGGGTCTTCGGGTCGCCGTCGATCGCGGCCGAGGCCGGGAAGTCCGGGGTCTCGTCGCCCGAGGAGGACGTCGTCGCCGTACGGGCCAGGTCCGGGCCGCCGGTAGGCGGATAGGCACGTACGGTCAGGACGCGTTCCTGGCCCGCGAAGGAGACGGGCACCCGGTACTCGCCCGCAGGGGTGCCCTCCGGAACGGTGATCTCGACCGGGACGACGGCCGCCGTCCCGCGCGGGAGGGTGACCTCCTTCGGGACGGTGACCCGGACGCCCTTCGGCGCGCTCGCGGTCAGCGCGCCGCGCACCTCGGCGGGGCGCCGCGCGGACAGGACCGCGTCCACACGCTGCGGGGCGCCGCCGATCACCGCGTCCGTCTCCGTACGCCTCAGCTCCAGCCGGGCCGCCGGCTCGTCCGCGAACCACGGCACCAGGGCCCGGACGTCCGCCGTGCCCGCCGTTCCGGTGACGCGGAGGGCGTCCGCGCGCAGCCCCTTCACCGGTGCCTGCGTCCAGCCCGTCGGCGACAGCGCGGCCAGCCGCCGCCAGCCCTCGCCGGGGACGTACGCCTCGACGCTGCCGTCCACCGGACCGGGGGCGGCCATCACCGTGACCGCCTCCAGGGTACGCGGGCGGTCCAGGCGTACGGTGTACGCGCCGTCCTCCCGGGTCACGGAACCGGAGGAGCGCGACGCGCCCGTCCACGCCTCCGCGTCCTTGACGACCCGCGCCAGGAACGGGTCCAGCACCCCGTGCCCGACCTTGACGGAGCTGCCCTTCAGGGCCGTACGGAGCGGCTCCAGCGCCAGCGAGGAGCGCCAGGCCGCCGCGCCGTCGCCGCGCGCCTGGGCCTCGAGCATGTCGACGGCCGCCTCGCCCGCGCGCCCGTACCGCGCCAGCTGCTCCAGCCACGGCCGGACCTCGTCGTCGAGCCGGCCCTCCGCCGCGCCCGCCAGCCGCTGCGGCGCCTCGCGCATCACCGTGAAGGCGGCGCGCAGCTCCCTCGCCGCCTTCTCGCGGGCCGCCGGGTCCGTCGCGGCGCGCGAGCGCCAGAAGGCGGCGAGGAGCGGCCGCAGGTAGGCGGACTCGTCGGCGCTGAGGATGGAGGAGGCGTCGTTGCCGGCCAGGGCGCCGAGCGCCTCGCGGGTGCGCGCGTCACCGCCCGACAGGTCGTCGATCGCGGCCCGCCAGGACTCCTGCGCGCGGTAGCCCTTCGGGTTCCAGGCGAAGTCGGCGGCGGTGAACAGGGGGATACGGGAGGCGGTGGCCTGCTCCATGGCGTTGGCCAGCAGCACCGCCGAACCGGCCGCCACGGCCGGCTCCCGGCCGGTGTACGGGCCCAGGAAGATACGGTCCTGCGCGTAGTCGTTGACCGGATAGTTGTCCATGGTGACGAGCGGGTGCTGCTTGAACGCCTCCCGCGCGCCCGCCAGTTCCCGCCCGGTGATGGTGCGGGGCACCACCCCGACACCCGTCCAGGCCACCTGCACGCGCGGGTCCAGCTCCTCGGCGAGCGCCGTACGGTACGCGGTCGCGCCGTCCTGGTAGTACTCCGTCGGCATCAGCGACAGCGGCTCCGCGTCCGGGTACCGCTCGGCCAGGTGCCGCGACAGCTCGCTCGCCACGCGCGCGTGCGCCCGGGCCGCCGACTCGGGCCCGGAGCCGAAGGTGTCGGCGTCCTTGGAGCAGTGCCACTCGTCGTAGCTGGCGTCCTGGAACTGCAGCTGGAACGCCCGCACCCCGAGCGCGTACATCGCGTCGATCTTGCGCTTGAGCGCCCCGACGTCGCCCTCGGACGCCAGGCACATCGACTGCGCGGGCGCCACCGCCCAGGCCAGCGTCACGTGGTTGCGCCGGGCCCGCTCCGCCAGCTCCCGGAACTCCGCGCGCTGGGCGGACGGGTAGGGGTCGCGCCACTGCGCCTGGCGGTACGGATCGTCGCCCGGGGCGTAGAGGTACCGGTTCTGCTTCGTACGGCCCATGAAGTCGAGCTGCGCGAGGCGCTGTTGGTGGCTCCAGGGGCGGCCGTAGAAACCCTCCGCCATGCCGCGTACGGCGGTGCCGGGCCAGTCGCGTACGAGTACGCCCGGCACGGTGCGGTCGGTCCCGATGAGCTGACGCAGCGTCTGCACCGCGTGGAACAGGCCGTCCCGCCCCGCTCCGTCGAGGGCGACGGTGGGGCGCTCGCCGTACCGGCCGGTCGCGATCCGGTAGCCGCCGGACGGCAGGTCCGCGCGTTCGGGCGCACGCAGGGCGCGCAGGGCCTGCTGCGCGCCGGTGCCGCCCATCAACACCACCGCTCCGTCTGCGGGCGCCGGGTGCGCGGCACGCACCGTCCGCACCGTCCGTACGCCCGCGTCGCGCAGGACGGCCTCCAGGGCCTCGACGGCGTACGGATCGGTCTCCGCGCCCGCGACGACGGTCACCGTGTCGCCGAGGGATATCGCGGTGCCGGCGGGGCGCAGGGACTGCGGTCGCGGCCAAACCGAGGGGAGTTCGGTGCCTGCCCGCCCGGGCCCGTCCCGGTCGGGGGCGGTCGCGGAGGGCGAGCCGGGGTTCCCGGGGGCGGCCAGCGCGCCCGGCGCGCCGCCCAGCAGACCGCCGATCACGGCGACCGCGACGGCGGTGGCGGTCCGCTTTCCGCGCCCGATGTGCCCGATGCGCCCGAACTGCACGCGCGTCTCCCCTCGTTTTCCGTTGTTGCGCGAGTAGCTTGGCCGGTGGCTGAACCGGACGGTTTCGAGCCCACCACCCCCTCGCCGAAAGTGTCAATGTGCGTGGCCGTTGTGTCGTATTTGCCTACCGGGGTAGCAGGAACGGTTCGACAGGTGCCCACGGAAAGCGGGAACTCGATGTGACCGACGCCACGTTCTACGGATGCGACGGCGGCCGCTGGGTAGGGCTGCTGTGACCCTTGTTCCCCCACGCCCAGGGAGGCCACCGTGGCCGCGTCCGCCCAGCTCCTGCTCTCCGCCCTCTCCAAACAGGTCCCCGCACCGGTTCCCGCGCAGACCACCGCCCAGCCCCGCGCCATGACCCGCGCCCAGACCACCGCGCAGCTCCTCGCCCGGATCCCGGGCCCCGCGCCGGCCCCCGCCGGACCCCTCACCTCCGAGCCGCCGCTCGCCGATGCCGCCCCGCTCACCAGCGAACCGGCCCTCACCGACTTCACCCCCCTCACCAGCGAGCCGACCGCGCACGGCACGGCCGGCGGACCGGAGTCCCCAGGAGCCTGAATGACCCTCGCCCGGCTCGCCGCGCTGCACGGTGTCGCCACCGCCTACTCGCCCTCCCCGGGCGTCACCGTCCCGGTCCCCGACACGACGGTGGTCGACGTGCTCGCCGCACTCGACGTCGACGCCGCCACGCCCGAGGCGATCCGCGCGTCCCTCGCCGCCACCGAGGAGGCGGCTGCCCGGCGGCTGCTCCCGCCGACGGTGGTCCTGTGGCGGGACGCCGGGGCCGGGCTGCCGCGCCCGCTCGCCACGCTGCCGGCGGGCACCGCGCTGCGGGTCCTCGGCGAGGACGGCGCCGACCTCCCGGCGGTCTGGGACGAGCTGCCGCTCGGGGCGCACCGCCTGGAGGCCCGGGCCGCCGACGGGCGCACCACGCAGAGCACCCTCGTCGTGGCCCCCGCGCGTGTGCCGCAGCCGCCCGCGGCGCGCGGGTACGGCCTGCTCGTCCAGCTCTACTCGCTGCTGTCGAGCCGGTCCTGGGGCATGGGCGACCTCGGGGACCTGAGGGAGCTGGCCGCGTGGGTGGGGCGGGAGCTGGGGGCCGGGTTCGTCCAGGTCAACCCGCTCCACGCGGCCGTGCCCGGCACGCCCACGGACCCGTCCCCGTACCGCCCGTCCTCGCGGCGCTTCCCCGACCCCGTACACCTGCGGATCGAGGACGTCCCCGAGTACCCGTACGCGCGCGGCCACCTGGCGCCCGAGCGGCGCGCCGAGCTGGACGCCCTGGTGGGGCGCGCGGCCGAGCTGCGCGAGAAGGTGCTGCGCAAGGGCGAGCTGATCGACCGGGACGCGGTGTGGGTGCTCAAGCGCCGCGCCCTGGAGCTGCTGTACGCCGTGCCGCTCGGGCCCGGCCGCGAGGCCGCCCTGCGGGACTTCCGCGCCGCGCAGGGGCGTGCGCTGGAGGACCACGCCACCTGGTGCGCGCTCGCCGAGCGGTACGGCGCCGACCGCGCCCAGTGGCCCGAGGGCCTGCGCGACCCCCGCTCCGACGCCACCGCGCGCGTACGGGCCGAGCTCGCCGACCGGGTCGACTTCCACTGCCGGCTCGCCTGGCTCACCGACGAGCAGCTCGCGGCCGCCGCGCGGGCCGCCCGGGAGGCGGGCATGGACGTCGGCATCGTCCACGACCTCGCGGTGGGCGTGCACCCGGACGGCGCCGACGCCTGGGCGCAGCAGGACGCCTTCGCGGCGGGCATGTCGGTGGGCGCCCCGCCGGACGCGTTCAACGCGCGCGGCCAGGACTGGGGCCTGCCGCCCTGGCGCCCCGACGCGCTCGCCGCCTCCGGCTACGCCCCCTACCGCGACCTGCTGCGCGGGCTGCTGCGGCACGCGGGCGCCCTGCGCATCGACCACGTGATGGGGCTGTTCCGGCTCTGGTGGGTGCCCGAGGGCCGCGAGCCCACCGAGGGCACGTACGTCCGGTACGACGCCGAGGCCATGCTGGCGGTCCTCGCCCTGGAGGCCCACCGCGCGGGCGCCGCCGTGATCGGCGAGGACCTCGGGACGGTCGAGCCCGGCGTACGGGAGGCCCTCCAGCGGCGCGGGGTCCTCGGCACGTCGGTGCTGTGGTTCGAACGGGACTGGGAGGGCGACCGGCGGCCGCTGGCCCCCGAGGCCTGGCGCGCGGACTGCGTGGCCACGGCGACGACGCACGACCTGCCGTCCACGGCGGCGCGGCTCACCGGCGAGCACGTCGAGCTGCGCCACCGGCTGGGGCTGCTGGCCCGGCCGCTGGAGGAGGAGCGCGCCGAGGACGCGGCCGAGGTCGCCGAGTGGCTCGCGTACCTGCGCGAGCTGGGCCTGCTGGAGCCCGCGCCCGGGGCCCGGCCCGGGCAGGAAGCTCGGGACGAGGAGGCCGAGATCCGCGCCTTCTACCGCTTCCTGCGGCGCACGCCCGCGCGGATGACCGGGGTGTGGCTGCCGGACGCCGTGGGCGACCGCCGCCCGCAGAACCTGCCCGGGACGTGGGACCAGTACCCGAACTGGCGGCTGCCCGTCGCGGACGCGGAGGGCCGCCCCGTCACCCTGGAGGAGCTGGCCGCCTCGCCCCGGTTGCACGCCCTCATGGCGGTGCTCGCGACCGGTGCGGAGCCTCCTATGGGACCCCCGGGCGCGCGGAGCCTTTAGGCGTTCGCTACGTTTGCACCGTGGACAAGAAGAACGCCCTGCGCGCCGGCGCCGTCGCGACCGGTACGACGCTGATGATGCTGCTCATGTCGTCCCCCGCGCTCGCGCTCACCCGAGACGACGGCGACGACCCGGGTCCCGGCCTGAGCCTGATCGACACGCTCGGTCTGTTCGTGGGTGCCCCGATCCTGCTGTTCCTGGTGATCGCGGGCCTGGTGATGGTGCTCGACAAGTCCAAGAAGCAGGTCTGACGCCTCAGAGGCTTTTTGAGCTTTCCGAAGGCGCCGCACGGTGGGAGACCGCCGTGCGGCGCCTTCGTGCGTTCTCACGCGCTCAGGCGCTCACACGTTCCTACGGTCACGCGCCCGTCGCTCTGAGCAGCTTGCGCAGCAGGGCCGCCAGCTGTTCGGCCTCCGCCGGGTCCAGCGCCGCCTCCAGGGCCTCCCGTTGGACCGCGAGCCCGGCCGCCACGGCCTCGTCCACCAGCTCGCGGCCCCGCTCGGTGAGTGTCACCCGCAGGCCGCGCCGGTCGTTGGGGTCGGGGTTGCGGGTCAGCAGCCCGGCCCGCTCCAGCTTGTCGAGGCGGCCCGTCATGCCGCCGGTCGTGAGCATCAGCGTCGCCGACAGCTCGCGCGGCGAGAGCGTGTACGGATCGCCCGAGCGGCGCAGCGTCGCCAGGACGTCGAACTCCCCGCGGGAGACCCCGAAGGGCGCGTACGCCTTGTCGACGCGTGCCCCTATGGAGTGGGCCAGCCGGTAGACGCGCCCGAAGACCGCCATCGGGACGGTGTCGAGATCGGGCCGTACGACCGCCCACTGGGCGGTGATCGCGTCGACGGCGTCCTGCTGCTCGCGATCGGGTTGCGGAGACGTCGGAGTCCTCGGAGTCATGGCCGCAGTTTCCTTCCCCGGCGGTAAGCGACGCAAAAGATGATTCCAAGTAAGTTGCTTAGCGCTAAGCTACTTAGCAACAAGCTAGTTGAAGAGGGATCCCGATGTCCCGCAAGGCCGCAGTCATAGCCCTCACCGCCCTCGCCCCGGTCTCCTGGGGGTCCACCTACGCCCTCACCACGGAGTTCCTGCCGCCGGACCGGCCCCTGTTCACGGGGCTCATGCGGGCGCTGCCCGCCGGGCTCGCGCTGCTCGCGCTCACCCGCACGCTCCCGCGCGGCGCCTGGTGGTGGAAGTCGGCGGTGCTCGGGGCGCTGAACATCGGGGCGTTCTTCCCGCTGCTCTTCCTCGCCGCGTACCGCCTGCCCGGCGGCGTCGCCGCCGTCGTCGGTTCGGTGGGCCCGCTATTCGTCGTCGGCCTCGCCGCGCTGCTGCTGGGGGAGCGGCCCACCCTGCGGGCGCTGCTGGCCGCGGTCGCCGCCGCCTTCGGGGTGAGTCTCGTCGTGCTGAAGGCGGGGGCCGCTTTCGATCTCGTCGGGGTGCTCGCCGGGCTGGCCTCGGCGGTGTCCATGTCGGCGGGGACGGTGCTGACCAAGCGGTGGGGCCGGCCCGAGGGGGTCGGGCCGCTGGCCCTGACCGGCTGGCAGCTGAGCGCCGGCGGGCTGCTCATCGCGCCGGTCGCCTTCCTGGTGGAGGGCGCCCCGCCGGTGCTGGACGCGCGGGGCCTCGCCGGATACGCGTACCTCGCCCTCGCCAACACCGCCGTCGCGTACTGGCTCTGGTTCCGCGGCATCGAGCGGCTGACCGCCACCGCCGTCACCCTCCTCGGGCCGCTCTCGCCGCTCACCGCCGCCGTCGTCGGGTGGGTGGCGCTGGGGCAGGCGCTGGGGCCGGTGCAGCTGATCGGCATGGTGATCGCGTTCGGTGCGACGCTCGCCGGGCAGTGGGCGACGAGGCCGCGCCCCGCCACGCCGCGAACGTTCAGCTGTGCTGAAAGGAAGGCTCAGAAACTTTCGATGGACGCGATCGGTCCGGGGGTGCGACGGTAGGTCCACCGCACACCAGAGGGGGATCACCGTGGCAGTCCTGGACCGCGTCCGTATCGGCGAGACGACGACCGCGAGGAGAGTGAAGCAGGCCTCCGGCCTCGGCCTCCTCCTCGCGGCCGTCGCCACGGTCGTCTGGTCCGGCAGCTTCGTCACCTCCCGCGCCCTGCACGACTCCGTCCCGCCCGTCCAGGCCGCGTTCTGGCGCTGGGTCGTCGCCATCCTCGCCGTCGCGCCCTTCGCGGCCCGGGCGACCTGGCGTCAGCGGCACCTCATCCGGCGGCACTTCGGCTTCGTCACCCTCACCTCGCTGCTCGGCGTCACCGTCTACAACACCCTCGTCAACCAGGCCGGCCTCACCACCTCCGCCTCCACCATGGGCATGGTGATGGCCGCCTCACCCGTCCTGATGGCGGTGTACGAGCGGCTGGGCGGCGCGCGGCTGGGACCGCGCCGGCTGGCCGGTCTGCTGATCGCCTGCGCCGGAGTGGTGCTCCTGGTGGGCAACGGGTCCCTCGTGCCGGACTTCGCCGCCGGAGACCTGTGGATGGTGGCGGCGGCCGTCTCCTTCGCCTCGTACAGCGCCCTGCTCAGGCGGCGGCCGGCGGAGCTCGGCGGGACCGTCTTCCTCCTCACCACGTTCGTGCTGGGCGCGGTGATGCTGCTGCCGGCGTACGGGATCAGCGTCGCGGTGCAGGGCGGCTTCACGGTGGAGGCGGGCACGGTCGGGCCGCTGGTGTACGTCGGGGTGTTCTCCTCCGCGGTCGCCTTCTTCGCCTGGAACAAGGCGGTCTCGCTGATCGGCGCGGCGCGGGCGGGTGTCGTCTACTACCTCCAGCCGGTGTGTGTGGCCCTGCTGTCCTGGCTGCTGATCGACGAGCGGCTGGGCGTGCTCCAGGGGGTCTGCATGGCGCTGATCCTGGGTGGCGTGATCCTCGGGACGGGCCGCGCCAAGGCGTGACGGACACGCGAAGGCGTGACGGCCAGGCGAAGGCGTGACGGACGGGCGAAGTGAGGGCCTCGGCCGCCGGTGGTCAGTCGGCGGGCGAGGCCCTCACGTGCTCGGGGGTGCGGGGAGGGTGCCGGGGTGACGCGGGGAGGTGCGTCACCCCGGCGAGGGGGTGTCGGTCGTCGGGTGTCAGCGGGGTGTCAGCAGTTGACGACGTACCAGACCGGGTTCCAGTTGTAGCTGGAGGAGGCGGAGTACGCGCCCGGCGTGGTGTAGATGGTGTTCCGGTTGCTGTCCAGGAAGCGGGCCCGGGTCCCCGCCGTCTGGTTGTTGATCCAGGAGCCGTAACCGGTCCAGTTGTCGAGGGCGTACGTGGCGCACCGGTAGAGGTTGAACTGCGCGCCGGTGAAGTTCGTGCCGGTGAACATGCAGAAGTTCTGGGCCGGGCAGCTGGCGCGGCCCTGCCGTGCGCCCGGCAGCGGCAGCACGATCTCGCCCTTGTCGGCGATCGCGATCCGGTTGAGGGCGACCTGCGTCCCGCCGTGGCGGGCGAGGTGGGTGTCGACCTGCTCCTGAAGGTCCTCGGCCTCGTCGTCGTCCAGGCCCGCCGCCTCCGCCTGCGCGGCGAAGTCGTGGTGCCCGGGGACGGACGCGGCGGCGGCCGGGTTGGTCAGGCCGAACGCCATCGCGGCGACGAGTGCCATGACCGCGAACAGCGCCGCGGTCAGCTTGCGCAGTGTCATGCGGTGTTCCCCCTGTTTCGGGACGAATGCCCTTCGCTGGTGCGGCGGGCATGACTCTGAGTGTCCAAGCCTGTGCGAGCGCCGGGCAACCGGTTACCGCGGGGATGTCCGGTAGACGCCAAAGGAGCCTGGCGCAGGGCCAGTCGGGACGCGTCGGGGGCGTGTCGGGGCCGACGGATCCGGCGGGGCGGCGGCGGATAGGTTGCGGGGCATGACCGAGTGGGACATCAAGAAGCTCCAGATCCTGCGCACGCTGCGGGACCGCGGCACCGTGACCGCGACGGCGGAGGCGTTGCTGATGACCCCCTCGGCCGTCTCGCAGCAGCTGTCCAACCTCTCCAGGCAGCTGGGCGTGCGGCTGCTGGAGGCGCACGGGCGGCGGGTGCGGCTCACCGACGCCGCCCACCTCGTCCTGCGCCACGCGGAGGTGGTGTTCGCGCAGCTGGAGCGGGCCGACGCGGAGCTGGCCGGATACCTCCAGGGCGAGGCGGGCGAGGTGCGCGTCGGAGCCTTCTCCACCGCCGTGCCCGGTCTCGTGGTCCCCGCGGTGCTGCGGCTGCGCACCGCCCACCCGGGCCTGGAGGTACGGGTGCGGGAGGCGGAGGCTGCCGAGGCGTACGAGCTGCTGTCGGCGGGGGCGGTGGACCTGGCGCTGTCGCTGGCGGCGCACGCGCCGACGGCCCGGGACCCGAAGTTCACGCGGGTGCCGCTGCTCGCCGACCCGCTGGACGTCGCCCTGCCGGCGGCGCACCCGCTGGCGGGGGCCCCGGGGCTGCGGCTGGCCGACCTGTCCGGGGAGCGGTGGATCTTCGGCGGCAGCGGCCCCTGGTCGGAGATCACCACGGCCGCGTGCGAGGCGGCCGGGTTCGTCCCCGAGCAGGCCCACTCGGCGGCGGGCTGGACGGCCATCCTCGCGATGGTGGAGGCGGGCATGGGCATCGCCCTGGTGCCGCGCATGGCGGCGGCCGAGCGGGCGACGGGCGTGGTGATGCGGGTCCTGGAGGCCGATCAGCCCCGCCGCCACGTCATCGCGGCGGCTCGCCGGGGTGCGGAGTCGGCCCCGGCGGTCGCCCGCGTGCTGGCGGCGCTGCGCGAGGTCGCGTCACTGCGGTAGGGCCCTGCGGCGCGGCACGCAGGGACCCCCGCGCCCGGTCAGGCCGTCGACGGTCTCGCCAGCCCCAGCAGGAGTTCGTCCGTCGCCGCCTTGACGCCGTCGAGCGTACGGCCCTCGAGGCGCGTCACCCGGTGCATCAGGCTCGGCATGAACGGCGCCAGCAGCATGTGCGCCAGCAACGCCGCATCCGCGTCGGGGCGGATCCGGGCCACGAGCATCGCCGTATGCGTGTGCATCGTCCCGTACGCGCCGCTGTCGTAGCGCGCCAGCGGCGCCGCCTCCTCCGCCGCCAGCATCATCTCCTGCTGCTCGGCGACCCGGTCGGCCAGCGCGTGCAGGAACGCGCGCAGGCGCTGGAGGGGCGGCGCCTCCGGGCCGAGCGGCGGCGGGCCGGACATGAAGGCCTGCTGGAAGCGCTTCTCGCGCTCGTCGAGCAGGGCGAACAGCAGTTGCGCGACGTCGCCGAAACGGCGGTAGACCGTGCCCACGCCGATGCCGGTCGCGTGGGCGACCGCGTTCATGGTCAGGGCGGCCGGGCCCTTCTCCGCGACGATCGCGGCGGCGGCCTCCAGGATCCGGCGGCGGTTGTCCGCGGCGTCCGCGCGCTCCGGGCGCGCGGCGGCGGGCCCTCCCACCAGCGGCAGGTCGATGCGGCGGGGCGGGCGCGACGACGGCGGCGTGCTCATGGGTCGAGCATAGCGGAGTACCGGAAAGCTATCCGGTTTCGCTCCGCAAAGCTCTTGCCATGCGGATTCCTATCCGCTTAACTCGTGATCGACAGGAAGCGGATAGTCATCCGGTTTCTCCGTTCGTGTCGTCCGTCTCGTTCGTGTTGAAGGGTTCGCCATGGCTCCGAAGATCGCCGTCGTCTACTACTCCTCCACCGGCAACGTCCACCGCCTCGCCGAGGCGGTCGCCGAGGGCGCCGAGAAGGCCGGCGCCGAGGTCCGGCTGCGCCGCGTCCCCGAGCTCGCCCCGGACGCGGCCATCGACTCCAACCCCGCCTGGCGCGAGCACGTCGAGGCCACCCGCGGCGTGGAGGTCGCCACCCTGGACGACCTGGCCTGGGCCGACGCGTACGCCTTCGGCACGCCGACCCGCTACGGCAACATCGCCGCCCAGCTGAAGCAGTTCCTCGACTCCACCGGCGGCCTGTGGCAGCGCGGCACCTTCGCCGACAAGCCCGCCACCGGGTTCGTCAGCGCGGCCAACGCGCACGGCGGCAACGAGTCCACGCTGCTCGCGCTCTACAACACCATGCACCACTGGGGCTCGCTCATCGTCTCGCCCGGTTTCACCGACCCGGCGATCTACGCCGCCGGCGGCAACCCCTACGGCACCTCCCATGCCTCCGGCGCGGGTGCCCCCGGCGACGACGTGCTGACTGCCGCCCGCTACCAGGGCCGGCGCCTCGCCACGATCACCGCCCGCCTCGCCGGCACCGCCGTCTGACCGACCGCCGTCCGACCGTCCGACCGATCGCCGTCCAGCCCACCTTCCACCGACCCTTCAGCTGAGCTGAAGATCCATTGAAGGAACTTTCGATGGACCTGACCGTTCCGCAGGTCCGACAGTAGGTCCATGACCTTCGACCCGAGCACCCAGGACGCCCCGGACCAGGACCAGGACCCGCACGCCAACGACGCCGCGCCGTACGGCGGTGGCGACCCGTACGCCGACTACCGCGCCGGTGACTTCCCGTTCACCGACCTCGTCGACCTGGCCGACCGCCGCCTCGGCGCCGGAGTCGTCGCCGCCAACGACGAGTTCTTCGCCGAGCGCGAGAACCTGCTGGTGCGCGAGCGCGCGGTGTTCGATCCGGAGCACTTCGGGCACAAGGGCAAGATCATGGACGGCTGGGAGACCCGCCGTCGGCGCGGCACCGACGGCGAGCACCCCTTCCCCGCCCCCGAGGACCACGACTGGGCGATCGTCCGCCTCGGCGCCCCCGGCATCATCCGCGGTGTCATCGTCGACACCGCCCACTTCCGCGGCAACTACCCGCAGCGCGTCTCCCTCCAGGCCACCGCCGTCGAAGGCACCCCGAGCCCCGAGCAGCTCCTCTCCGACGACGTGAAGTGGGAGGAGATCCTCCCGCCCACCCCCGTACGCGGCCACGCCGCCAACGGCTTCGCGATCGAGGCCGAGCGCCGCTTCACCCACGTGCGGCTCTGCCAGCACCCCGACGGCGGCGTCGCCCGCCTCCGCGTCCACGGCGAGGTCGTCCCCGACCCGGAGTGGCTGGACCTGCTCGGCACCCTCGACCTCATCTCCGTACTCAACGGAGGCGTGTACGAGGACGCGTCCGACACGTTCTACTCGTCGCCGACGCAGATCATCCTGCCGGGCACCTCCCGCAAGATGGACGACGGCTGGGAGAACCGCCGCCGCCGTGTCCGCGGCACCAACGACTGGGTGCGCTTCCGCCTCGCCGCGCAGGGCACCGTACGGGCCGTCGAGATCGACACCGCGTACCTCAAGGGCAACTCCGCCGGCTGGATCTCCCTCCAGGGCCGCGACGGCGAGGACGGCGAGTGGTTCGAGATCATCCCGCGCACCCGGCTCCAGCCGGACACGCTCCACCGCTTCAAGCTGCCTGCCGAGGCCGTCGTCACCCACGTACGCCTCGACGCCTTCCCCGACGGCGGCATCGCCCGCATGCGCCTGCACGGAGCCCTCACGGAGCAGGGCGCGGCCGAGCTGCGCGCCCGGTACGCGCGGCTGAACGGCTGAAGGGTTGACCGGCTGACGGCTTCCGCCCGGCGGTGCGGTAGCGCACGAACGCCCGCCCGCCGGGCGGATTTCCACCACGGCGACACGACGACGAAGGGGCGCCCCCCGGGGGAGGGCGCCCCTTCTTCGCGTTCTTTTACGCGCTCACGCACCCGCCGCGCGGTCCGCCGCCTGGGCCTTCAGCGCCCGCTCCACGCCCGACCGGGACTCGGAGACGAGGCGGCGCAGCGCCGCGTTCGGCTCCGCGCTCGCGAGCCAGGCGTCCGTCGCCGCCAGGGTCTCCTCGGCGACCTGGACCGCCGGGTAGAGGCCGACCGCGATCTGCTGGGCCATCTCGTGGGAGCGGGACGCCCACACGTCCTTGACCGCCGCGAAGAACTTCTCCGTGTACGGGGCCAGGAGCTCGCGCTGGTCGGTCTGGACGAAGCCGCCGATCACGGCCTCCTGCACGGCGTTCGGCAGCTTGTCGGACTCGACGACCGACGCCCACGCCTCGGCCTTGGCCTCCGCCGTCGGGCGCGCCGCCCGCGCGGTGGCCGCGTGCCGCTCGCCCGCCGCCGTCTTGTCGCGCTCGTGCTCGGCGGCGATCTCCGGCTCGTCGTACACGCCGGTCGCCGCCAGCCGCTCCACGAACGCCCAGCGCAGCTCGGTGTCCACGACCAGCCCCTCGATCGTCTCGCCGCCCTCCAGCAGCGCCGCCAGCAGGTCCAGCTGCTGCGGCGTACGGGCGGTCGCGGCGAAGGCGCGCGCCCACGCCAGCTGGTGGTCGCTGCCCGGCTCGGCGGTGCGCAGGTGCGTCAGCGCCGCCTCCGTCCACCGGGCGAGGCCCGTCTCGCGCCACTCCGGCGCCGCGTACAGGTCGAGCGCCAGCTTCACCTGGCGGTGCAGCGACTGCACCACACCGATGTCCGACTCCTTGGCGATGCCCGACAGCACCAGCTCCAGGTAGTCGCGCGTGGCCAGCTCCCCGTCGCGCGTCATGTCCCACGCCGACGCCCAGCACAGCGCGCGCGGCAGGGACTCCGTGAAGTCGCCCAGGTGCTGCTTGACCGTGGCCAGCGACTCCTCGTCGAGGCGCACCTTGGCGTACGACAGGTCGTCGTCGTTGAGCAGCACCACGGCCGGGCGGCGCACGCCCGCCAGCTGCGGCACCTCCGTCCGCTCGGTCGCCGTGACGTCCAGCTCGACCCGCTCCGTACGGACCAGCTTCCCCGACCCGTCGAGCTCGTACAGGCCGATCGCGATCCGGTGCGGCCGCAGGACCGGCTCGCCCTTCGCGCCCGCCGGCAGCGCCGGGGCCTCCTGCCGCACCGCGAAGGAGGCGATGACACCGTCCGCGTCGACCTCGATCTCCGGGCGCAGCACGTTGATACCGGCCGTCTCCAGCCACGCCTTCGACCACGTCCTCAGGTCGCGCCCGGACGTCTCCTCCAGCGCGCCCAGCAGGTCCGACAGGCGCGTGTTGCCGAAGGCGTGGCGCTTGAAGTACGCCTGCACGCCCCGGAAGAACTCGTCCTCGCCGACGTACGCCACCAGCTGCTTCAGCACCGAGGCGCCCTTGGCGTAGGTGATGCCGTCGAAGTTGACGAGGACGTCGTCCAGGTCGCGGATCTCGGCCATGATCGGGTGCGTGGACGGGAGCTGGTCCTGCCGGTACGCCCAGGTCTTCATCTGGTTCGCGAACGTCGTCCACGAGTGCGGCCAGCGCGAGCCCGGCGCCGCCGCCTGGCAGGCGATCGAGGTGTACGTGGCGAACGACTCGTTCAGCCACAGGTCGTTCCACCACTCCATCGTCACGAGGTCGCCGAACCACATGTGGGCCAGCTCGTGCAGGATGGTCTCGGCGCGCACCTCGTACGCCGCGTCCGTCACCTTCGACCGGAAGACGTACTGGTCGCGGATGGTCACCGCGCCCGCGTTCTCCATCGCGCCCGCGTTGAACTCCGGCACGAACAGCTGGTCGTACTTGGCGAAGGGGTACGCGTAGTCGAACTTCTCCTGGAACCAGTCGAAGCCCTGCCGCGTCACCTCGAAGATCGCGTCCGCGTCGAGGAACTCGGCGAGCGACGGACGGCAGTAGATACCCAGCGGCACGACCTGCCCGTCCGGGCCCTCGTACGTGCTGTGCACCGCGTGGTACGGGCCGACGATCAGGGCCGTGATGTACGTCGAGATGCGCGGCGTCGGCTCGAAGTGCCATACGTTCCCATCGGGGCCCTTGGGCTCCGGCGTCGGGGAGTTCGAGATGACGGTCCAGCCGGACGGCGCCTTCACGGTGAACTGGAAGGTCGCCTTCAGGTCCGGCTGCTCGAAGCTGGCGAACACCCGCCGCGCGTCCGGCACCTCGAACTGCGTGTAGAGGTACGCCTGGTCGTCGACCGGGTCGACGAACTTGTGCAGGCCCTCTCCGGTGTTCGTGTACGCGCAGTCCGCGACGACCGTCAGCTCGTTGCGCCCCTGCTTCAGGTGCTTGAGCTTGATCCGCGAGTCCCGGAAGACGGCCGCGACGTCCAGCGCGTGGCCGTTCAGGGTGACCTTGTGGACGGCGGGGGCCACCAGGTCGATGAACGTCTCCGCGCCCTCCTCGGCGGAGTCGAAGCGCACAGTGGTCACGGACCGGTAGGTGCCGTCCTCCTGCGCGCCGCTGAGATCCAGGTCGATCTCGTACGAGTCCACGGTGAGCAGCCGCGCCCGCTGCTGCGCCTCTTCACGGGTCAGGTTCGTGCCAGGCACCCGGTCATCTCCTCGTTGTGTGACGTTTCCGGCCATCCTTCCACGGACGCCAAGGGGCCGCCCCACCGTTACGGCGGGGCGGCCCCATCGGTACCAACCAGGAGGTCAGGTACTCAGCGTGGTCAGCCGTTCAGCTCTGCGGCGACCAGCTCGGCGATCTGCACGGCGTTCAGCGCCGCGCCCTTGCGCAGGTTGTCGTTGGAGAGGAAGAGGGCGAGGCCGTGCTCGACGGTCTCGTCCACGCGGATGCGGCCGACGTACGACGCGTCCTTGCCGGCGGCCTGGAGCGGGGTCGGGATCTCGGAGAGCTCGACGCCCTCGGCGTCCTTGAGCAGCTCGTAGGCGCGCTCCACGCTGATCGGACGCTCGAAGCGGGCGTTGATCTGGAGGGAGTGGCCCGAGAAGACGGGGACGCGCACGCAGGTGCCGGAGACCTTCAGCTCCGGGATCTCCAGGATCTTGCGGGACTCGTTGCGGAGCTTCTGCTCCTCGTCCGTCTCGAAGGAACCGTCGTCGACGATGGAGCCGGCCAGCGGCAGCACGTTGAAGGCGATGGGGCGCTTGTAGACGCCGGGCTCGGGGTAGTCGACGGCCTCGCCGTCGTGGGTGAGCTCGGTGGCGCGCTCGGCGACGGCCTTGACCTGGCCGTCCAGCTCGGCGACGCCCGCCAGGCCCGAGCCGGAGACGGCCTGGTAGGTGGTGGCCACCAGGGCGGTCAGGCCCGCCTCCTGGTGCAGCGGCTTCAGCACCGGCATGGCGGCCATGGTGGTGCAGTTCGGGTTGGCGATGATCCCCTTGGGGCGGTCCTTGATCGCGTGCGGGTTCACCTCGGACACGACCAGCGGCACCTCGGGGTCCCGGCGCCAGGCGGAGGAGTTGTCGATCACCACGGCACCCTGCGAGGCGACCTTCTCGGCCAGCGCCTTGGAGGTGGCGCCACCGGCGGAGAAGAGCACGATGTCCAGGCCGGTGTAGTCGGCGGTGGAGGCGTCCTCGACGGTCACGCCGTCCAGCACGGTGCCCGCGGAACGGGCGGAGGCGAACAGCCGCAGCTCGTCGACGGGGAACTTCCGCTCGGCAAGGATCTTGCGCATGACCGTGCCGACCTGACCGGTCGCTCCGACGATTCCTACCTTCACGGGGACTCCTCCGTACGTGCTTGTCGGCCCTGGCGGCCTGGGTGCCTCACCCATGATGCGTATCACCTGACCGGGCTTGTCCAATTCATTGTCCGCGACGTGAGAAGCAGCACGCCCGGTGACGAGGAAGGGCGGGCGCCCGAACCGGACGCCCGCCCCTACTCATCGTGTGCCCAGTGCTACGGCGTGACCTTGCCGATCATGACGCTGCCGCTGCCCGCGGCCGTGCCGCGCGCCGTCACCAGCGACACCTCGCCGAAGAACTGCCGGCCCTCGGGGGCCTCGCCGTTCACCAGCACCTCGGCCGCGACCTGCGCCGACGCGCCCGTCGCCAGCTTGACCGGCTTGGAGGCGTCGACCTTGACCGTGCCGAGCGCGGACGAGAAGTACACGTCCTTGTAGTCGTACGTGGTCGTGCCGGCCGGGATCTCGTAGCCGATGACCTCGATCGTGTACGTACCCGCGGCCGGCTTGATCAGGGAGACGGACTCCTCCGAGTCGCCGTCC
Source organism: Streptomyces sp. NPDC003036 (assembly GCF_040611175.1). Lineage (NCBI taxonomy): Bacteria > Bacillati > Actinomycetota > Actinomycetes > Kitasatosporales > Streptomycetaceae > Streptomyces > Streptomyces sp. NPDC003036. The sequence continues at coordinate 87,153 of NZ_JBEXNO010000021.1, forward strand.
GCCGACGAGCCGACCTCCACGCCGTCCCGCGAGACGGTCAGGTCCAGGTCGGCCGCCTTGTCGGACGTGTTGCCGATGGCGATGTCGAGGCGCTCGACGCCCTCACCGATGGTGACCGTGCTGGTCTGCGTGGTGTGGTTGGCGATGCTCGGCGTGGCGACCTTCGCGGAGCCGAGCGGGCCGCCCTTCAGCGTGCCGTCGATCGCGGCGAAGCCGTTGGTGACCTTCCAGTCCACCGCGGCCGGCGTGCCGACCTTCGCCTCGGGCACCGTCCGCACCGCCGGGTCGAAGGCCGCACCCAGCAGGGACACGTCCAGCTTGTACGGGTTGTCCAGATCCGGCGAGGTGCGCCGCGCCTCGACCTCGATCTCCCAGACGCCCGGCGTCGGGTTGGCGTACGAGCGCGCGTCGGGGCGGCACGTGTTCGCCGGGTTGTAGTGCGGGTAGCACGCGTTGGACGCGGTGGTGTCGACGGGCACGCCGTACGGGTGGATGGCGATGAACCGGGTCTGGCTCTTCTCCTTCAGCCCGCCGAGCGCGACCTCCAGCGCCTTGGCGCCCTTGGGCACCGTGACGAAGTAGGACTTGTGGCTGTTGCGCTGCACGGTGCCGGTCGCGCTGTAGGCGTACGCGCTCGGCGCCGCCAGGTCGTGCGCGACGACGACGGTGGCGAGGATCTGCTTGTCGACGCCCTCGGTGTCCTCGTCGTCGGCCTCCAGGATGGCGCTGTGCACGCCCGCGGAGCCCGGCTTGGCCTGCACCTTGACGGTGACGGGCTTGTTCAGCGGCAGGTCCACCTCGTCGTCGCCGAGGATGCGGAAGGTGCCGTCGTTGTACTTCAGGTCCAGCTCGTGCTCGATCGGCCGGTCCGGGCCGGTCGTGCGCGTGATGGTGACGTCGTAGACCTTCTTCTGGCCGGCCTTGAGGCCGCCCTCGCGGTCGTAGATGCCGGTGCCGGGCTTCTTCAGCTCCTGCTCCAGCGCCGTGTCGACGGGCGCGGCGACCGTGTACTCGTGCGCGGTGGCCCCGTCCTCGATGGACTCCCAGGCGTCGACGACGTCGATCAGACCGGCGCCCTGCTCGTGCGCCGCGACACCGGAGATGCGGTTCGCGGTGCTGGTGAGCGCGGTGCGCAGGCTCAGCGGGGAGAGCGCGATCTTCCGCTGCTTGGCGGCGGAGATCAGCAGCGCGCTCGCGCCGGCCGCCTGCGGCGACGACATCGAGGTGCCGTTGAGCATGCCGTAGCCGGCGGGCAGCTTGTAGGAGGTCTCCGGGACGCCGGCGCCCGCCATCCACGTCGGGATGGTGTTGATCGCCGAGCCGGGCGCGGAGATCGTCGGGGTGAGGCCGCCGTCCTCACGCGGGCCGCGCGAGGAGAAGGGGAACATGGCGTACTTCTTCTCGACGACCGAGGCGTAGTTGGCGGCCCACGTCTCCTTGGAGATCGCGGCGCCGACCGAGACGACCTTGTCGGCCAGGCCGGGGTCGCCGATGGTGTTCAGGCCCGGGCCGGAGTTGCCGGCCGAGATGACCAGCTGGACGCCGTAGGTGTCGATCAGGCGGCCGTAGAGCGCGGCGCGCGCGTTGTCGCCGGAGTTGAGCGCGGGCAGGCCGCCGATCGACATGTTGACGATGTCGACGCCGCGGTTGACGACCAGGTCCGCCATGCCCTCGGTCAGGGCGGTGTTGGTGCAGCCGCCGGACCAGGTGCAGGCGCGCGAGGAGACGAGCTTGGCGCCGGGCGCGGCGCCGTTCATCTTCCCGCCGAACAGGCCGTGGGCGGCGGTGATGCCGGCGACGTGCGAGCCGTGGTCGGAGTTGACGACGCCGATGTTGACGAAGTCGGCCTTGTCCTTGTTGGCGTTGTAGACGACGTCCTTGCGGATCTCGACCACGAACGGGATGCGCTCGACGACGTCGGTCTCCGGCTTGTCCGTGCCGAAGTAGCCGACCTGGAACCCGTCCTTGTACGGCTTCATCGCGACGTCGTCGGTGAAGTCGTTGTTGCCGTTCAGGTCGACGCGGACGGTGCCGGCGGCCGCGTCGTACAGCACGCCCCACACGTCGGTGGTGTCGCCGTCGCGGTTCAGGTCGCCGTTCATGTCGCCACCCTTGGTGGCGGCTTCCTTGAAGTCGCGGTAGCGGTACGAGCCCTCGGGCGCCGTCCAGGTGCGGCCGTCGGCGGTGAACGTCGGGCCGGCCACCGGCGGGTTGTTCATGGGCCGCCAGGTGCCGTCGCCGTCGGTGACCGGGTGGGTGGCGGTCACCCAGTCGACGATCTTGCGCTCGCCGGTGGTGGTCTTCTGCAGCGCCGGGTGGCCCAGGTCCACGCCGGAGTCCAGGATGCCGATGGTCACGCCGCGGCCGTCGGCCTTCGGGTACTTCTTGACGAAGTCCACCGCGCCGGTCTCGAAGGACGGGTTGTACGGGTTCTTCGCCGGCGTCCGCGCGTCCGGGCCGGGGTACGTGGTGGCCGTCGAACCGGTCGTGGCGCCGCCCTCCCCGACGGTGCCCGCGTCCGGCGACGGGTCCTCCAGCGCGATCTCGTACTGGAGGTCGATGCCCTGCACCGAGGACAGCTTGGCGGCCGCGGTGAGCGCGGACTTCGCCTTCGCGGTGGGCAGCGTGGCGCGGACGTAGCCGAGCTTGTCGTACGTCGTGCCGATCGTGGCGCCGTCGACGCCGTCGAGCTGCCGGGCGACCTGCTCGGTCTGGCCGGGGGCCGTGGCCACCATGACGGTGACGGTCCGGTCGCCCTGGGCCTCCGCCTCGGCCAGTCGCTCGGCGTCGGCCGCGCCGAGCTTCGCGTCGGCGGCGGAGGAGGCGCCCGACTTGGCCGGGGCCGTGCCCGCGGGGGTGCCCGCCGGGTCGTCGGCGGCGAACACCGGGGCGGTGCCGGCCGCGACCAGCGCGGCCACCAGGCCGGCGGCGGCGACGACGCGGGCGGTGCGCCGAGCCGTCCGTCTGTGGCCGGGGGTCGAGCTCCCTGGTATGGAGCTCTGGGATTCGAGGGTGGTCATCTGCATCCCTGTTGGTGAAAGAGACGGTCCGGTATGTGGTGCCGGATGACCGCTCACCCTTTCGCACGGGACAGGGGTTTGTGGAGGGCGCCGGAGGCGGGATGCGGGTCTTGGCGTACATCCGCCACCGGCGCCGATACGCCAGTGGGGAGAAACCGGGTCAATTCCCCGGTCGCTGCAGGCCGTTCGGCTGATCCTTCAACGGCTGAGCGTTCAATGGCTGCGCGTTCAACTGTCCTTGGTGCGCGCGTAGTGGCGGGACGCCTTCGCGCGGTTGCCGCACACCGCCATGGAGCACCAGCGCCGGGTGCCGTTGCGCGAGGTGTCGAAGAAGTGCAGGACGCACGCCTTGTGCGCGCAGGCGCGGATCCGGTCGGGCGCGGTGCGCAGCAGGTCCAGGTAGTCGCGGGCGGCGAGCCAGCCGGGGCCCCAGGAGGGATCGGCGAACTCCGCCTCCTCGGCGGGGCCTTCCGCGGTGAGCAGGGCGCGGATCCGGCCGTGTCCGAGGACCTCGTTGACGGCGGCGGCCGCGGCGGTGTCGCCGGGCCGGTCGACGGCGGCGGCGAGCGCGTCGCGGGCGGCGAGGGTGCGCTCCAGGGTGGGTGCGTCGGCGCGGAAGCGGGCGTCGGTGTCGAGCCCGTTGGCCGCCAGCCAGACGGCCAGCCCCTCGAGGCCGGTCAGCAGGTCCAGGGTCGCGCCGTCGTGGACCCAGCGGGTGTTGAGCAGGTCCAGGGAGAGGGGTTCGCCGACGAGTGGACGCGGGTCCGGTGCGGGCATCTGTGGGCTCCCTTTCGCTGCTCTCGCCGCCTGGCCGGTGCGGCTAACCCCTTAATCGTACGTGAGTGGTTGTGTGCGAGCGATCTAACCTTTAAGGTGCTGATCACTGGTTACAAGCTTGCCCAGGAAAGGGGCACCGCCATGACGGCGACCACCATCAGCACGCTCCGTACCGGCCACGTCGGCATCAACGTCACCGACCTCCCCCGCTCACTCGCCTTCTACGGAGACGTCCTCGGCTTCGACGTCCTCGTCGAGGGCAAGGAGGACGGCCGGCGCTTCGCCCTCCTCGGCCGGGACGGCCGGCTCGCCCTCGCCCTCTGGCAGCAGGCCGACGACTCCTACGCCCCCGCCCGCGCCGGCCTGCACCACCTCGCCTTCGAGGTCGACACCATGGAGGAGGTCCGGGCCGTCGAGACCGAACTCCGGGCGCTCGACGTGACGTTCGCGTACGACGGGGTCGTCGCGCACCGCGAGGGCGCGTCCTCCGGCGGGATCTTCTTCCACGACCCCGACGGCACCCGCCTGGAGATCTACGCCCCCACCGGCGCCGAGGAGGCGCCCGCACCGAACGCCGCCGCCCCCACCTGCGGTTTCTTCTAGGAGGCAGTCGCCCATGTCACGCCCCTACCACGAGGGATCGCTCGCCGTGCAGACCCGCGTCGGCGTCCGCGACCTCGCCGACCACGTCGGCCGCTCCATCGGCCCCGGCATCCGCCCGGTCGCCGCGGCCTTCCTGGAGATCCAGCCCATGCTGGTGCTCGGCGCGCAGGACGAGGGCGGCCGCGTCTGGAGCTCCCTGCTCACCGGCGCGCCCGGCTTCGTCCGGGCCACGGGGGCGCGCTCCGTGGCGGTGGCCGGGGGCGTGGCGGCCGGCGACCCGCTCGCCGCCACGCTGGCCCGCGCCGAGGACACCCCCGTCGGCACGATCGCCCTGGACCCGCGCAGCCGGCGCCGGATGCGGCTCAACGGGACGGCCCGGCCCGGCGCGTCCGGCCTGGTCATCGCGGCGCGGCAGGTCTTCTCGAACTGCCCCAAGTACCTGCAGAAGCGGGCGCTGTACGCGCCCGAGGACGGCGCGGCGACCCGCCCCGGCGCCGTACAGCGGGGTGACCGGCTCACCCCCGCGCAGCAGGGGTTCGTCCGCGCCGCCGACACCTTCTTCATCGCCACCGTCGCGCCCGGGCACGGCGCCGACGCGAGCCACCGGGGCGGCAACCCCGGCTTCGTCCAGGTCACCTCGCCCACCGAGCTCGCCTGGCAGGACTACCCGGGCAACGCCATGTTCCTCACCCTCGGCAACCTGGAGGCCGACGCCCGCGCCGGACTGCTGTTCCTCGACTGGGCCACCGGCACCACGCTCCAGCTCACCGGCACCGCGCGCACCGCCTTCACCGCCACCGGCCGCACCGTGCGCTTCACCGTCGACGGGGTCCTGGAGCACCAGGGCGCGAGCCCGCTGCGGTGGTCGGCGGTACCGGAGTACTCGCCCCACAACCCGCCGGTGATCAAGGAAGGCTGAAAGCCGCTCAACCCGGCGGCCCCGGGCAACTCCCCCCGCACCGGCGCGGTCCCCTCCACCGACCGCACTCGAACAGCGAGGGGAACGCACATGGCGATACGGAAGACGGCCCTGACGGCGGCGATCGTGGCGGCGGCTCTCGCCTCCACCGCCTTCACCGTCCCGGCGGCCGCCACCGACCGCACCATCCGTACCGAGAGCACCGTCCGTACCGAGAGCACCGACCGCACCACCGGTGGGCACGAGAAGACCCAGGCGGCCGTCGAGGCCCTCGTACGGGAGGGCGCGCCCGGCGTGCTCGCCCAGGCGCGGGACCGCGACGGCGTCTGGAACGGCACCGCCGGGGTCGCCGACCGCGACACCGGCCGCGAACGCCACCCGAACGACCGCTACCGCGTCGCCTCCATCACCAAGACGTTCGTCGCCACCGTCGTCCTGCAACTGGAAGCCGAGGGCAGACTGGACCTCGACGACACCGTCGACCGGTGGCTCCCCGGCGTCGTGCGCGGCAACGGCCACGACGGCCGGAAGATCACCCTCCGTCAGCTGCTCAACCACACCAGCGGCATCTACGAGTACACCGCCGACCCGGGGTTCCAGGCGAAGGCCTTCGGCCCGGGCTTCTTGCAGCACCGCTACGACACGTGGACGCCGCGGCAGCTGGTGGGCATTGCGATGGGCCACCGGCCCGACTTCGCGCCCGGCACGGACTGGTCCTACTCCAACACCAACTACATCGTCGCCGGCATGGTCATCGAGAAGGTGACCGGACGGCCGTACGGAGAGGAGATCGAGCGCCGGATCCTCAAGCCGCTCAAGCTGCGCGCCACCTCCGTGCCCGGCACGGACGCGCGGATGCCGAAGCCCAGCGGCCGCGCCTACTCCACGCTCATGGCGGCGGAGCCGAACGCGCCGGTCCACGACGTCACCGAGCTGAACCCGTCGGGGGCGTGGGCGGCCGGCGAAATGATCTCCGACTCGGCGGACCTGCAGCGCTTCGTACGGGCGCTGCTGACGGGGAAGCTGCTGCCGCCCGCGCAGATGAAGGAGCTGACCACCACGGTCCCGGTCGGCGAGGGCAGGCCGACCGCCCGCTACGGCCTGGGCGTGTTCGTGGACAAGCTGAGCTGCGGTACGGAGGTGTGGGGGCACACCGGCGGCATCCACGGCTCCCTCTCCAACGTGGTCGCCACCCGGGACGGGCGGCAGTCGCTGGCGCTGAACGTCAACGGCGACTGGGCGGGCAACACGCGGCAGATCGTCGAAGCCGAGTTCTGCGGCTGACGCGCCGGCGGGCCCTCACCTGGGCTGCACCACGATGTACGCGGCCGGGGCCCGGTCCCCGGCCGCCATCAGGGCCGTACGCACCACGACCGCCTGCTGCTCCAGCGCGTCGCGCAGCTTGCGGGGCGTGAGGTGGACGACGGTGACGCCGAGCCGCTCCAGGTGCTCGCGCTTGCGGGTGTACGCGGTCCACGTGCTGTCGCCGTCGTCCTGGCGGGGCGAGCGGGTGTCGAGCTCCACGGCCACGGCGTGGTCCGGCCAGTAGGCGTCCACGCCGCCGAGGTGCGGGCCGCCGGGCAGCCGGAGGTCCACGTTCCACAGCGGGTCGGGCAACCGGTGGACGCGCACCATCTCGTACAGCCGCTCCTCGGCCAGCGCCCGCCCGTCGGCGAGCAGCGTGTCGACGGCGTCCACGACGTGCGGCCGGGTCAGCAGCCGGGCGCGCTTCAGCTCCCGTGCGACGGCGGACGGTTCGCAGTGCCCGCTCCGCACGGCCTCGGTCAGCAGCCGGCGCACCGTGTGGGCGTCGGCGATGTGCGCGACGGCGTCCGCGAGGGCGCGGGCCACCGGGGCGACCGGCAGGCCCGTCACCTCCCGTGCCACCGGCGGGTCCGCCGACGCGCGCACGATGCGCACGCATCCGGTGGACCGCAGCCGCCGTGTGCGCGGCACCAGCACGTCGATGTGGTCCAGCGCGGGCAGCGGCGGCGCGGCGGCGAACCGGTACAGCGCCAGCGCCGCCAGCCCGGTGATCATCGCGTCGCCCTCGCCGCCGGGCCGGCGCTCGGCGTACCGCAGCGCGGCGTGCAGCCGCTCCTCGCTGGTCGGCTGCCCGGGGCGCAGCAGGTACACGCCCGGCAGCACCTGCTGCCAGGGGCCACCGGCGCGGCAGTGCGCGCCGGCCTCGGCGGCGGACACGCCCCGGGCCCGCAGCTGCGCGGTGGACAGCACGCGCCGCCGTACGTCGGAGGAGCCGGAGAGGGGACGGGGGGAGAGCGGGGTGTTCGTCATGCCCCGGAACTTCCCGCCAACTCCCCGCCCGCTAACCGTTGTTACAAGCCTGTCGACAATCCGGGACAACCCCGTCCTAAAGTACGGGCGTTCGACTGCCGATCAGGGGCTCCCGGCTGCCCGGAAGCCCCCAGGCCGGAGGTGCCGGCCGGGCAGCCGGGTCCCACCCGAGCCTCAGGCGGCACCTCCGGGGCGTCAGCCCGCCGCCGCGTCGCACTCCTGCGCGCGCAGCGCGCGCGCCAGGTCGTCGCGGGCCTCCAGGACCAGGCGGCGCAGGGCCGGGGCGGCCTCCTCGTGGGCGGCGAGCCAGGCGTCCGTCGCCTCCAGCGTCGACGGGTCGTCCTGGAGCGACGGGAACAGGCCCCGCACCACGTCCATGCCGATCTGGATGGACCGCTCCCGCCACACACGCTCGATCGCGTCGAAGTACTTCGGCGCGTACGGCGCGATCAGCGCCCGCTGCGACGGCTGGACGAAGCCCGCGATCGTCGCCTCCACCAGCGCGTTCGACAGCGCGTCCGACTCGACGACCTGCGCCCACGCCTGCGCCTTGACCGCCTCCGACGGGCGCGCCGCCAGGCACCGCACCTGGTGGCGCTTGCCCGACGCCGTGTCGTCGCGCGCCAGCTCGGCGTTGATCACGCTCTCGTCGGCGCGGCCGTGCGCGGCCAGCGGTCCCAGGAACGCCCAGCGCAGCTCCTGGTCCACGTCCAGCCCGTCGATCTTGGCCGAACCGTCCAGCAGCTCCTCCAGCAGCGCGAAGTCCGCGTCCCCGCTCGCCGTCGCCGCGAAGAACCGCGCCCACGTCAGCTGGTGCTCACTGCCCGGCTCCGCCGCCCGCAGCTCGCGCAGCGCGCCCTGCGAGACCAGCCGGCCGCCCTCCTCGCGCCACGCCGGGGCGGCGTAGTGGGTCAGCGCCGACTGCGCCCAGGCGTGCAGCATCTGCAGCACACCGATGTCCGACTCGCGCCCCGCGAAGCGCAGCACCAGCGCCACGAAGTCCCGCGCGGGCAGCAGCGCGTCCCGCGTCAGGTTCCACAGCGCCGACCAGCACAGCGCCCGCGCCAGGGGGTCCGTGATGTCGCCGAGGTGCTCGCGCAGGGTGTCCAGCGAGTCCTCGTCGAAGCGCACCTTCGCGTACGTCAGGTCCTCGTCGTTGACCAGCACCAGCGCCGGGCGCTCGGCCCCCACGAGCTCCGCCACCACCGTGCGCGCGCCGGTGATGTCCACCTCCGCGCGGGCGTACCGCACCAGCTCGCCGCCCTCCGCCCGGTACAGGCCCACGGCCGCGCGGTGCGGGCGCAGTTCAGCGCCCTCCTGCTCCACCGCGAGCTCCGCGACCCTGCCCTCGGCGTCGTACGTCACGACCGGCGTGAGCACGTTGACGCCCGACGTCTGCAGCCAGGACCGCGCCCACGCCTTCATGTCGCGGCCCGAGGTCTCCTCCAGCACCGACAGCAGGTCGTCCAGAGCGGTGTTCCCGTACGCGTGCCGCTTGAAGTAGCGCCGGGCGCCCTCCAGGAAGGCCTCCCGCCCCGCGTACGCCACCAGCTGCTTCAGGACCGCCGCGCCCTTGGCGTACGTGATGCCGTCGAAGTTCAGCTTGGCGTCCTCCAGGTCACGGATGTCGGCCGTGATCGGATGCGTCGACGGCAGCTGGTCCGCCCGGTACGCCCACGCCTTGCGGTTGTTGGCGAAGGTGACCCAGCTGTTGGTGAAGCGGGTGGCCTCCGCCAGCGAGAAGGACCCCATGAAGTCCGCGAAGGACTCCTTCAGCCACAGGTCGTCCCACCACTTCATGGTGACCAGGTCGCCGAACCACATGTGCGCCATCTCGTGCAGGATGACGTTGGCCCGCCGCTCGTACGCCGCGCGCGTCACCTTGCCGCGGTAGATGTACTCCTCGCGGAAGGTCACCATGCCGGGGTTCTCCATCGCGCCGAGGTTGTACTCGGGGACGAAGGCCTGGTCGTACTTCCCGAAGGGGTAGGGGTAGTCGAAGTTGTCGTGGAAGAAGTCGAAGCCCTGCTTGGTGACGAGGAAGACGTCGTCCGCGTCGAAGTGCTTCGCCAGCCCCTTGCGGCACATCGCGCCGAGCGGGATCTCCAGGTCGCCGCGCCGGTAGGTGTCCGTGACGTAGTGGTACGGGCCGGCCACCACGCAGGTGATGTACGTCGAGATGGGCGCGGTCTCCGCGAACCGCCAGACCCCGCCCTCCCGCGACTCCTCCGCGCCGTTGCTCCACACCGTCCAGCCCTCGGGCGCCGTCACCTCGAAGCGGTAGGGCGCTTTCAGGTCGGGCTGCTCGAAGTTGGCGAACACGCGCCGCGCGTCCGCCGGCTCGTACTGCGTGTAGAGGTAGACCTCGCCGTCCTCGGGGTCGACGAAGCGGTGCATCCCCTCGCCCGTCCGGCTGTACGCGCACTGCGCGTCCACCACCAGCACGTTCTCCTCGGCCAGGCCTTCCAGGGCGACCCGCGTGCCGTCGAAGACGGCGGCCGGGTCCAGCGCGCGGCCGTTGAGCGTGACGGCGTTCACGGACGGGGCGACCAGGTCCGCGAAGGTGGCGGCGCCCGGCGTGGCGCAGCGGAACCGGATCGTCGTCACCGACCGGAACGTCCGCCGCTGCGCCTCGCCGCCGGCGGCCTCCCCGACTGCGGACCGCAGGTCGAGAGCCACCTCGTACCCGTCGACGGTCAGCAGTTCGGCCCGCTCACGGGCCTCGTCGCGGGACAGATTCTCACCGGGCACGGGCAACTCCTTCGTAGCTCGTTCTGACAGGAGTGATCCTCCCATGCGCAACTGACGGCCGGTATGGGGAATGCCGGTGGTGCCCGGTGGTGTTGCCCCCCTCAGGCGCACCCGACCCCTTTGTTGAGGAGACGCATGTCCGAGAGCAGGATCACCGCCGACTTCTGGTTCGACCCCATGTGCCCCTGGGCGTGGATGACGTCCCGCTGGATGCTGGAGGTGGAGAAGGTCCGCCCGGTGGACGTGCGCTGGCACGTGATGAGCCTCGCCGTCCTCAACGAGCCCAAGATGGACGAGCTTCCCGAGGAGTACCAGACGCTGCTCAAGACGGCCTGGGGCCCGGTGCGCGTGGCCATGGCCGCCCAGCAGCAGCACGGCGACGACGTGCTCGGCCCCCTCTACACCGCCATGGGCACCCGCTTCCACAACAAGGGCCAGGACGCCACCGACCGCGCGGTCCTGGAGGCGGCTCTGGAGGACGCCGGGCTGCCGGTCTCCCTCGCGGGCTACGCCGACAAGGACACGTACGACACGGAGCTGCGCGCCTCCCACAAGGAGGGCATCGACAAGGTCGGCCAGGACGTCGGGACGCCGGTCATCGCGGTCCCCGGCGCGGACGGCGAGCAGATCGCCTTCTTCGGCCCGGTCGTCACCCCGGCCCCCCAGGGCGAGGCGGCGGCCCGCCTGTGGGACGGCACGCTGATGGTGGCGTCGACGCCCGGCTTCTACGAGATCAAGCGGACCCGGACCGCCGGCCCCGACTTCAGCAACCTGTAGCCGCCGCCGTACGGCGACACAACAGACGGCCCCCCGCGATTCACTTCATCGCGGGGGGCCGTCCTTCATCCGCCTGCCCGGTGAAGGTTGAGAAGACGATCACGAGCAGGACGATGCGCGGTGCCCCGGTTCAGGGGCACGCCTTCACAAACACGTCTTCACGGCGCGATCAGCGGGGTGCGCTCCTTGGCCTGGGCGTACCGCTTGGCCACGTCCTGCCAGTTGACGACCTCCCACATCGCCTCGATGAAGTCCACCTTCTGGTTCTTGTACTGGAGGTAGAAGGCGTGCTCCCAGGCGTCGAAGACCAGGATCGGCACCGAGCCCTGGCCGACGTTGCCCTGGTGGTCGTAGACCTGCTCGACGATGAGCCGGCCGCTGACCGGCTCGTACGCGAGGACGCCCCAGCCCGAGCCCTGCGTCGTCGCGGCGGCCTTGGACAGCTGCGTCTTGAATTTGGCGAAGGAGCCGAAGGACGCGGCGATCGCGTCGGCGAGCTCACCCACGCCGTCGGCCGCCAGCGGCTCGCCACCGCCGCCGTTCTTCTTGCCCGTCATGTTGTGCCAGTAGATGGAGTGCAGGATGTGGCCGGAGAGGTGGAACGCGAGGTTCTTCTCCAGGCCGTTGATCGCGCCCCACTGCTCCTTGTCGCGCGCCTCCTCCAACTGCTCGAGGGTGTCGTTCGCGCCTTTGACGTAGGCGGCGTGGTGCTTGTCGTGGTGCAGCTCGATGATCTGCGGGTTGATGACCGGCTCGAGCTCCGCGTAGTCGTACGGAAGTTCGGGGAGTGTGTAGATCGCCATGTCCGTGCCCTCCGACTGCTGCTGCATTCTGCTGCTTATTGCAAAGGCTGTGCAAGTGCAGGCTAACAGCAGGAAGGTCCGGAAGTTGATCAGCCCTTCGTCCTAGGCCGCGCGTCCCGGGCGATCACCGCGAGGTCCGGGAAGTCGGTCACCACCGCGTCCACCCCGAGCGCGTAGTGGCGGGCGTACTCGGCGAAGGCGTCCCCGAAGCCGTTCGGGTCGGTGCCGCGCCGCAGGTCGGCGGGGAGGTAGCGGTTCTCGGCGCGGAAGGTGTACGCGCCGACGCGCAGCCCCGCCGCGTGCGCGTCCGCGAGCAGCGGGGACGGTGGCAGGAGGGACGACTTGTCGGGGCCGATCCACCGCGCGTACGCGGCGATGGCGCGCAGCCCGGCGGGTGTCGTCATCTCCGCGTACGTGGCGGAGTGGCCGTACGGGCCGCCGCTGGTGCCGAGCGCCTGCCACAGCGGCACGCGCAGCCCCTCCTCGCCGGCGAGGCGCAGCAGGCTGGACGGCTCGAAGGACTGGACGACGCACTCGCGCGGGCCGAGCCGGTTGCGGCGTACGGCCTCGGCGAGGACCGGCTCCAAGGGCAGGCCGAGGGAGCGGAAGTACGTCGGGTGCTTGGTCTCCGGGAAGACGGCCACGGTCCGGCCGTACCGCCGCGAGAGGCCGCGGGCGAGGTCGACGACCTCCTGGAAGGTCAGCAGCTGCTCACGCCCGTCGAAGACGGTGTTCCGGTTCCGTACGAGGGGGAGGCGCTCGACCGCCCGCAGGGTCTTCAGCTCGGCGAGCGTGAAGTCCTCGGTGAACCAGCCCGTCACGGACCGCCCGTCGACGGTCTTGGTGGTGCGGCGTGCGGCGAACTCCGGACGGTCGGCGACGTCCGTGGTGGCCGAGATCTCGTTCTCGTGGCGCACGACGAGGTGGTGGTCGCGGGTGGCGACGAGGTCCGGCTCGATCCAGTCGGCGCCGCACTGGACGGCGAAGGCGTACGAGGAGGCGGTGTGCTCGGGGCGCCAGCCGGCCGCGCCGCGGTGGCCGACGACCAGGGGCCGGGCGGCGGGCGGCGCGGCGGCGCCGGCCGGTGGAGCGGACAGGGCGGCCGTGGCGCCGGCGCCCGCGGCGAGGAGTACGGAACGACGTCTCATACCGCCGGACGGTAGGCGGCCCCCGCCCGCGGGCCGGTCCGTTTCACCCGCCGTACGGCCGGGTTTCACCGGAACGCCGAAGGCTCCGGCGCGGACCGGCACGCCGAAGGCCCCGGCGCGCGGTGCGCCGGGGCCTTCGCGTACAGGCTGGGTCAGACCTTCTCGGGGGCCTTTGCCTCCGTCGACTCCTTGCGGGTCATCTGGAGGATGTAGCCGATCACCGCGAGCGTCAGCGTCAGCCCGCCCGTGAAGTACAGCTGCTCCCGCGTGCCCTCGTCGCGGGCCATCAGGACGAAGACCGCCGCCATGCCGACCAGCGCCACGTACGTCAGGTACGGGTACGCCCACATCTTCACGACCAGCTTCTCGGGCGCCTCGCGCTCCAGCCGGCGGCGCAGCAGCAGCTGCGAGACCGCGATGAAGAACCAGACCACCAGGATGATCGCGCCGATGGTGTTGAGGAGCCAGCCGAAGAGCTTGTCCGGGCTCCAGTAGCTGAGCAGCACGCAGACGAAGCCGATGACCGACGACGCCAGGACGGCGACGCGCGGCACACCGCCGGAGAGCTTCCCGAGCAGCTTCGGACCCCACCCGCGGGCGACCAGGGAGTTCGCCATGCGGGAGGCGCCGTAGATGTTGGCGTTCATCGCCGAGAGGAGGGCGATCAGCACGACGACGTTCATGGTCTGCTCGGCGGCCGGGATGCCCAGGTGCTCCAGCGTGGCGACGTACGGGCCCTTCTCGGCGACCGACTTGTGGGTCCAGGGCAGCAGCGTGACGACGACGGCCATCGAGCCGACGTAGAAGATGGCGATCCGCCACATGGCCGTACGGACGGCCTTCGCGACGCCCTGCACGGGGTTCTCGGACTCGGCCGCGGCGATCGTGACCGTCTCCAGGCCGCCGTACGCGAAGACGGAGGCGAGCAGGCCGACGATCAGGCCCTCGGAGCCGTTCGGCATGAAGCCGCCGTGGCCGGTGAGGTTGCTCGCGCCGGGGGAGTCCGTGCCGGGCAGGAGGCCCAGGATGGCGAGCACGCCGATGGCCAGGAAGAGCACGATGGCGCCGACCTTGAGCGCGGCGAACCAGAACTCGAACTCGCCGAAGTTCTTCACGGCCGCGAGGTTCGTCCCGCAGAACACCACCATGAAGAGGGCGACCCAGATCCACTCCGGGGTGTCCGGGAACCAGCCGGTCATGATCTGCGAGGCGCCCATGGCCTCCAGGCCGACGGCCACGCAGAGCAGGAACCAGAAGGACCAGCCCGCGGTGAAGCCCGCCCAGGGTCCGATGGCGCGCTCGGCGTGCACGGAGAAGGAGCCGGACGCCGGGTTGGCCGCCGCCATCTCGCCCAGCATGCGCATCACGAGCATGACGAGCGCGCCGGATATCGCGTACGCGAGAATGATCGACGGGCCGGCGGCGGCGATGGCGGTGCCGGAGCCGACGAAGAGGCCGGCGCCGATGACGCCGCCGAGGGCGATCATCGACAGATGCCGCTGCTTGAGTCCGCTGGCGAGCGGTACGTCGACGACCGGCGTCGGGGTGCCGACAGGCGTCGACTCGGCGGGGGCCGAGTCGACGGATGAGGGCGCGGGGGTCCGAGACATGGGTGTGCCCTGTTCGTAGCTGAGACGGGGGGCTGCGTGTGGCCCACAGTCTGTGGGGGCGCACCGCTTACAGGGAACAGCGGACCGCTATACGGACACCGTGCTCACACAATGTGAAGGAATGAACACCGATTATTCACAATTGGCGGCGCGTCCGCCACTCCCGCACACCCGCCACCATCAAGACAGCCGCCGTCGCCCCGCCCGACCACAGCACCTGAGGCCGCGTCCCCTCGTCGGCCAGCATCAGTGCCACGACCGCCGCCATCGCGGCCAGCGCCGCGTACGTCAGCCACGGGAACCCCCACATGCGGAGGGACAGCCTCTCCGGCGCCTCCCGCTCGATGCGCCGCCGCAGCCGCAGCTGCGACACCGCGATCAGGCTCCACACGAACAGCAGCACCGCGCCGACCGCGTTGAGCATGTAGAGGAAGACCGAATCCGGCCACTTGAGATTGAGCAGGACGGAGACGAAGCCGAACGCCACCGACGCCAGCACCGCCCGCCGCGGCACACCCCCGCGTGACACCGCCAGCAGTCCCTTCGGCGCCTCGCCGCGCTCCGCAAGCGAGAACACCATCCGCGAGGACCCGTACAGGTTGGCGTTGAGCGCCGACAGCAGGGCCACGAAGACCACCACGTTCATGATCTGCCCGGCCGACGGCACCCCGATCGCGTCCAGCACCGCGACGTACGGGCTCCGGCCCGGCTCCATCGACGTCCACGGCAGCAGCGTCACCACGACCAGCATCGAGCCGACGTAGAAGAAGAGGATCCGCCACACGGCGCTGCGCACCGCGCGCGCCACATTGCGCGCCGGGTCCTCGGACTCGGCGGCGGCGATCGTCACGACCTCCAGGCCGCCGAAGGCGAAGACCACCGCCAGCACCCCGGACACCACCCCGTCCCAGCCGGCCGGCAGGAACCCGCCCTGCCCGGTCAGGTTCGCCATCCCCACGGGGTCGGTGTCGGGCAGCCAGCCGGCGATCGCCGCCACCCCCAGCGCCAGGAAGAGCACGATCGCGCCGACCTTCAGCGCGGCGAACCAGAACTCGAACTCGCCGAAGTTCTTCACCGCCGTCAGGTTCGCGGCCGTGAACACCACCATGAAGACCAGCACCCACGTCCACTGCGGTACGCCCGGCACCCAGCCGTGCGCGATCCGCGCCGCGCCCGACGCCTCCACCGCCAGCACGACCACCAGCAGGAACCAGTACAGCCAGCCGACGCTGAACCCCGCCCAGCGGCCCAGCGCCCGCTCCGCGTGCACCGAGAAGGCCCCCGAAGCGGGCATCGCCGCCGACATCTCGCCGAGCATCCGCATGATCAGCATCGCCAGCGCGCCCGCGATCAGGTACGACAGCACGATGCCGGGCCCGGCGACCGCGATCCCGGCCCCCGAGCCGACGAACAGCCCGGCGCCGATCACCCCGCCCAGGCCGAGCATCGTCAGGTGCCGCTGCTTCAACCCGTGCGCGAGGGGCTCGGGCTCCGGGGCAAGCGGGGCCGGCGGGGCGGCCGGAGGGGCGTCGTGCATGGCGCTCGTACTCTCGCAAGGGGTGCTGTTTGGCGGGAGCCCACAGTCTTCCCGCTGGGGCGTACCTGGCGCAAAAAGGACGGTCCGTCAGGAGCTCCTCGTGACAAGCGTCACGCCCGGCGAGGTGTGAGCGGCCCCCTTTGTGTGAACTCCACCAAGCGCTCGGCCGGCGCTTTGTCATCGGCTGACGGTGATCGCTCGTTCACTCCTGGGCTAGCGTCAGCCTGTCCTTACCTGTCCCCACCTGCCCTCACCCCGCGGAGCCCCCGATGAGCACTGCCGCCGCCCCCACCATCCGCACCGGTACGGTCCTGGCCGACCTGCTGCCCGCCGGCCGTACCCGTGACATCGCGCTCGTCGTCGGCGGCGCCGCGCTCACCGGTATCGCCGCCCAGATATCCGTGCCCGTCTACGGCTCGCCGGTGCCGATCTCCGGCCAGACCTTCGCCGCGCTGCTCGTCGGCACCGCGCTCGGCGCCCGCCGCGGCTTCCTCTCCCTGGCGCTGTACGTGGTCGCCGGCGTGGCGGGCGTGCCGTGGTTCGCGCAGGCCACCTCCGGGTACGCCATGCCGTCCTTCGGCTACGTCCTCGGCATGCTGCTCGCCTCGACCGTCGTCGGCGCCCTGGCCCGGCGCGGGGCCGACCGCTCCGTGGCGCGCATGGCGGGCACGATGGTGCTCGGGTCCCTGATCATCTACGCCGTCGGTGTGCCGTACCTGGCGCTCGCGACCGGCATGACGCTGTCGGCGGCCGTGGCGAAGGGCCTGGTGCCGTTCCTCATCGGCGACGCGCTGAAGGCGGCGCTGGCGATGGGCGCGCTGCCGACGGCGTGGAAGCTGATCGGCCGCAAGGGCTGAGGCGGCAGCCGCCGACCGTACGACCGCTACAGCCGTACGGAAACGGAAAGGCTCTCCGTACCCGACGGGTACGGAGAGCCTTTCCGTCGTGCCTTCTCGTCGTGTCCGCTACCGGTTCTGCTTCCTGACGGCATCGCGCACGAAGGCGATCACCAGGACGACCGCGGCCACGGCCAGCGACAGGACGACCTGCTCACGCGCGTCCCCGCCCTTGTAGAGCATGTAGCCCAGCACGAACGTGATCATCGCGATCGTCGCCCACGTCAGGTACGGGAACAGCCACATCCGGACGACGAGCTTCTCGGGCGACTCGCGCAGGATGATCCCGCGCATCCGCAGCTGCGTGACGCAGATGACCAGCCACACGAAGAGGGCCACCGCGCCGGAGGAGTTCAGCAGGAAGGCGAAGACGGTGTCGGGCCACTTGTAGTTGAAGAAGACGGCCACGAAGCCGAACAGCACCGACGACAGGATCGCGGCCCGCGGCACGCCCCGCTCGTTGGTCCGTGCGAACGCCCGGGGCGCCTCACCGCGCTGCCCCAGCGAGAACGCCATCCGGGAAGCCGTGTACAGACCCGAGTTGAGGCACGACAGCACGGCGGTGAGGACGATGACCTCCATGACCGTGCCGGCGTTGGGGATGCCGATCGAGTTCAGCGCGGCGACGTAGGAGCCCTTGTCCACGATGGACTTGTCGTTCCACGGCAGCAGCGTCAGGACGACGAAGATGGAGCCCAGGTAGAAGACGGCGATCCGCCAGATCACGCTGTTCGTCGCCTTGGTGACGGCCCGCTGCGGGTCCTCCGACTCGCCCGCGGCGAGGGTCACGATCTCGCTGCCCATGAACGAGAAGACGACCATCAGCACACCCGTGAGCACCGCCCCGGCGCCCATCGGGAAGAAGCCCCCGGTGTCCGTCAGGTGCGCGAAGCCCGCGCCCGGGTTGTCCGAGCCCGGCAGCAGACCGAAGACGGCGAGCAGGCCGACCACCACGAAGGCGGCGATTGCCACGACCTTGATCCCGGCGAACCAGAACTCGAACTCGCCGTACGAGGAGACCGAGGCGAGGTTCGTCGCGGTCAGCACGACCATCACGATCAGCGCCCAGCCCCACTGCGGGACGGCCGGAATCCAGTGCTCCAGGATCTGGGCGCCCGCGGTGGCCTCCACGGCCAGCACCACGACCCAGAAGAACCAGTACAGCCAGCCGATCGTGAAGCCGGCCCAGCGGCCGAGCGCCTGGTCCGCGTAGGCGGAGAAGGAGCCGGAGGTCGGCCGGGCGGCGGCCATCTCGCCGAGCATCCGCATCACGAACACGACCATCGCGCCCACGAGGGCGTACGACAGCAGGATGGCCGGTCCGGCGGCGGCGATGCCGGAACCGGACCCCACGAAGAGGCCGGCGCCGATCACTCCACCGATGGCGATCATGGACAGGTGGCGGTTCTTGAGTCCGGCCTTGAGGCCGTCGGAGGGCTGCGAAATGCCGGGGTCTCCGGTCGTTCCGCCTTCCTTCGGCAGGGTCGGCTGCGTCGTCATGGACGATTCCTTACGTCTGTGCGGTACTCGGGTTACGAGCCCTGCATGCAAACACGGGACCCGCGAGGGCCGAAAGACCCCGATTCCGGATCGTGACCCTGCGGCACCCCGAGGGGCCCCCTGACCGGACCGGGGCCGGGCCCGTGCCACACTCGGACGCATGCGCGTGTACCTCGGCTCCGACCATGCCGGCTTCGAACTCAAGAACCACCTCGTCGAGTGGCTCAAGGCCCACGGCCACGAGCCCGTCGACTGCGGTCCCCACATCTACGACGCCCAGGACGACTACCCGCCGTTCTGCCTCCGCGCCGCGGAGAAGACCGCCGCGGACCCCGAGAGCCTCGGCATCGTGATCGGCGGCTCCGGCAACGGCGAGCAGATCGCCGCGAACAAGGTGAAGGGCGTCCGGGCCGCCCTCGCCTGGAGCGAGCAGACGGCCGCGCTGGGCCGCGAGCACAACAACGCCAACGTCGTCGCCATCGGCGGCCGCATGCACTCCCTGGAGGAGTCCACGAAGTTCGTGGAGACCTTCCTCACCACCCCGTACTCGGGCGAGGAGCGCCACACGCGCCGCATCGAGATGCTCTCGGCCTACGAGACCACCGGCGACCTCCCCCCGATCCCGGCGCACCACCCCCAGCAGGACTGACCGCGGCACGCGAGAGGCCCCTCCGGAAGGACGGGGCCTCTTCCCCTGCGCCCGAGAGGAGAACCGCATGCCCGAGGGGCACACCATCCACCGCCTCGCGCAGGACCACCTCGCCCGCTTCGGCGGCCGCGCGGTCCGCGTGTCCAGCCCCCAGGGCAAGTTCTCCGACAGCGCGGCCCTCCTCGACCGCCGCGTCCTCACCACCGCCGATGCCCACGGCAAGCACCTCTTCCTCGGCTTCGACGAAGACGGCACCGACTGGGTCCACATCCACCTCGGCCTCTTCGGCAAGCTCGGCTTCGGCACCACCCCCGCGCCCCCGCCCACCGACACCGTCCGCCTGCGCCTGGTCAACGGCGAGCACTACGCCGACCTCCGCGGCCCCACCGCCTGCGCCCTGATCACCGAGCCCGAGAAGCGGGCGATACACGAGCGCCTCGGCCCCGACCCGCTCCGGGACGGCGACGACCCCGCCAAGGCGTGGCGCCGCGTCTCCAGGAGCCGCACCACCATCGCCGCGCTGCTCATGGACCAGAAGGTCATCGCGGGCGTCGGCAACGTCTACCGCGCCGAGGTGCTCTTCCGGCACGGCATCGACCCGTACCGCCCCGGCAAGGACCTCACCGAGGGCGAGTGGAACGCGATCTGGGACGACCTCGTGGCGCTGATGCGCGAGGGCGTGCGGAACAACCGCATCGACACCGTACGGCCCGAGCACACGCCCGAGGCGATGGGCCGGCCGCCGCGCGTCGACGACCACGGCGGCGAGGTGTACGTCTACCGCCGGGCCCACCTGCCCTGCCACGTCTGCGGCGGCGAGATCCGCACCGCCGATCTCGCCGCCCGCAACCTCTTCTGGTGCCCCGGCTGTCAGAAGCCGTGAGGCAGCCAGGGCGCGACGGCCGAGCCGAAGGCCGCGGACGCCTCCGCCAGCGCGCCGCGCCGCAGTTCCCGTACGCGCCCGGCGGCTGCCAGCGACGCGAGCGACTCGCCGCCCAGGTACGCCGCGCCCAGCTCCCGCACCGACAGGGCGAGGTCCGGCGTGTCGCGCGTACGGGAGCAGACGGCCCCCTTGGCGTCGCCGGACAGCCGCCAGCGGCCCGTGTTCCAGGGGCAGAACGCGTCCTCCACCTCCAGCACCACGTCCACGGGCGCCTGGTAGGTGCGCGCCTCCAGGGCCGCGCCGAGCTCCACCAGGCGTACGTACAGACCGTCGCGCACCCGCGCCCCGCAGCGCCGGACGTCGGAGACGAGGTACTGCCAGGTGTCGTCCACCGGACGGTCCACCACCGTGAGCGTCGACATCAGGTCGAGGGAGAACAAGTGCCGCCACAGCGCGCCGTACGCGGCCGGGTCCAGCGCCCCGATGTCCCGCAGCTGCACCGTGCCGTCGGGCACGGAGGCGCGCCACTCGGGCTTGGTGGCGTAGAGCGCGTAGCCGACGGCCTCGCCGTCCCGCTCCGCCAGCACGCACCGCAGCGGCGAGGCGCCCTCCCGCTCGCCGGGCGGGTCCAGCAGCGGCAGCCGCTCCCAGCCGGGCCGGCGGGCGAGCATCCCGGGCCGCTCCGGGACCAGCCGGGCGTAGACCGCCTCGCACTCGGCGCTGACGTCCGCGGGCGCGGCGAGCCGTAGCCGTACGTCATCCGTACCGGGCGGGAGGGACAGCCGCACCCGTTCGGTGTCGATCTCCGCGCGCAGCTGCCGGGTGGCGCAGCCGTACCCGAACCGGCCGTAGATCGCCGGCTCCGACGCCGTCAGGACCGCGAGCGGCTCCCCCCAGGCGCGTACGTCGTCGAGCTGGCGCCGCATCATCGACGTCAGCACGCCCTGCCTGCGGTGCGTTGGGGCCACGCTCACCATGGTCACGCCCGCCGTCGGCACCGACGCCCCGCCCGGCACCGTGAGCCGGAAGGTGAACGCTCCCGCCGTACCGACGCACGTGTCGCCCTCCCACACCCCGAGGGAGCGCTCGTACTCGGTGAGCGCGTGCCACAGCTCACGTTCCTCCGGGGCCTCCGGCACGCCCCCGAAGGCCAGCTCCAGCTGTCCGTACCAGCGGTCCCATTCGTCCGGGCGGAGCACCCGTAATTCCATCGTCATATGCCATGCCTAGCAGGACGGCCTGCCCGGGGCGACCCAATTTCGAACGCATTGTCATAGGGGTCCCCCTGCACGCGGGCGGACCGGATGGATAGGGTCCAGGCCAATGGCCCGTAGCGCACGAGTGGACGCGTACCTGGCCCGGATGCGGAAGTCGACGCGCCGGGCCCGCATCGCCCTGCGCAAATCCGCCGTGGACTACTTCCGCGGCGACGGCTCCGACTGGATCGCCTTCGCGGGCCTGCTGCTCACCGTCCCGGCGATCACGCTCTTCACCATCGCCAACCCCGTGTGGGCCGCACCGGCGGCGCTCGTCCTGCCGATCGTGGCCGGCGGCCTGCTGCTGCGCCCCGCGAGCCTGCTCGGCCTGTACGCGGCCTCCGCCGCGGCCCTGATCGTCGAATCGCTGGCCCTCGGCCCGTACACCGAGGGTGCCGCCCGTGTCACCCCCGGCACGGTGCTGGTGGTCGCCGCGTGCGGCCTGTTCGGGCTGCTGCTGGCGCAGTTCCGCGCCCGCGTCGGCGTGCCCTGGCGGCGCGGCGGCACGATGCTCTTCGACCTGCGCGAACGTATCCGCGTGCAGAGCGCCCTGCCGGAGCTGCCCAAGGGCTGGCACCACGAGATGGCGCTGCGCCCGGCCGGCGGCCAGTCCTTCTCCGGCGACTTCGTCGTCGCGGCCCGCACCCACGGC
Organism: Streptomyces sp. NPDC003036; assembly: GCF_040611175.1. NCBI lineage: Bacteria > Bacillati > Actinomycetota > Actinomycetes > Kitasatosporales > Streptomycetaceae > Streptomyces > Streptomyces sp. NPDC003036. The sequence goes on from NZ_JBEXNO010000021.1 coordinate 109,229, forward strand.
GGCCGCACCCTGGAGGTCGTCCTCACCGACGTGTCCGGCAAAGGCATGGACGCGGGCTCCCGCGCCCTGCTGCTGTCGGGCGCCTTCGGCGGCCTGCTCGGCTCGCTGCCGCCGCACGGCTTCCTCCCGGCCGCCAACGGCTACCTGCTGCGCCAGGACTGGCAGGAGGGCTTCGCGACCTCCATCCACCTCGTACTGGACCTGGACTCCGGCGACTACGAACTGCTGTCGGCGGGGCACCTGCCGGCGCTGCAGCTGCACGCGGGCAGCGGCCGCTGGGAGGAGAAGACGGGCGAGGGCCCGCTGCTGGGCGTGTACGACGGTGCCGAGTTCCACCCGGCCAAGGGCTCGCTGCGCCCCGGCGACGTGCTCATGCTCTTCACCGACGGCCTGGTCGAGGCGGCGGACCGGGACATCGCCGAGGGCATCGACCGCCTGACGGGCGAGGCGGACCGCTATGTCGCCTCGGGCTTCGAGGGCGCGGCCTGGCACCTCATCGAGGCGTGCGCCAAGGACGTCAACGACGACCGGGCGCTGCTGCTGATCACGCGCGAAGCGTAGGGAGGCACACGTGCTGACGCTGGAGGAGATCGAGGCGCTCGCCCGCGAGGCCCACGCCGGCCAGACCGACAAGGCGGGCCGCCCCTACGCCGAGCACCTCCGGGCGGTGGCGGACGGGGTACGCGCCCGAGGCGGCGACGAGGCCCAGACGGCGGCCGCGTGGCTGCACGACGCGGTGGAGGACGACAAGCTGTCCGAGGAGTGGCTCGCGGCCGCCGCGCTGCCCCAGGAGGTCAAGGACATGGTCCTGGCCCTCACCAAGCGGCCCGGCGAGGACCTCGCCGCGTACGCCGCCCGTGTCCTTTCCGCACCGGGCGCCCGCCTCGTCAAGGAGGCCGACCTCGCACACAACGCGGACCCGGACCGCCTCGCCGTACTGGACGAGGCGACCCGGGCCCGGTTGACCGCGAAGTACGCGGCGATGCGCGCGCTGCTGGGGATCAGCCCTTCGTGAGCTCCCCGGGCTCCTTCCTGAACGCCCACTCCATCTTCGGCTCCGTCACGCACCGCAGGACGCGCCGCACCGGCGGCGTACACATCAGGGTCACGGCCGCCGCGGCCGCCAGGGTGACCCCGACCAGGCCCGCCGGCTCCTTGAGCCAGGGGTGCGCCGGGACGACCTCGAAGTAGTCGAGGGACTTCACCAGGAAGCCGTGCAGCAGATAGCCGCAGATGGTGCCCGCGCCCAGCACGCTGAACCAGGTCCGCCTGCCCGGCACCCACGCCAGGAACGCCACCGTCAGCAGCAGCGCGCAGGCGAACAGGCCCAGCGTCATCAGGGGCCCGGTCCACCAGGCGTACCCCAGCTCCGGGGCGCTGGTGGCGCGGTAGAACCAGCCCATCCGCACCCGCGGCGCCACCCAGTACGCGAAGACCAGCGCGCCCGCGGCCAGCGGGAGCGCCGCCAGCCGCACCGCCCGGCGCCGCACCAGCCGGAAGTGCTCGGGCTTCAGGATCAGTCCCAGGACGAAGAACGGCAGGAACTGCAGGATGCGCTGGAGGTCCAGGTCGTCACTGATGTCGGGCGTCAGCGAGGCGAGGGCGGCGATCACCAGCGCGACCGGCAGGGGGTGGCGCAGGGTGCGCCACAGGGGCGCGGACAGCCGCCAGACGAACAGCGCGATCAGGAACCAGGTCAGGTAGAAGGGGTCGGTCAGGCTGAAGACCTGCGCGGGGTCGCCGGCCCAGCGCCTGAAGAGCGTGTACGCGATCTCGAAGACGAGGTACGGCACGGCGATCCCGGTGACCAGCCGCTTCATCTGGTGCGGCTTGGCGGTGAAGCTGCGGGAGAAGTAGCCGGAGATGAGGATGAAGGCCGGCATGTGGAAGGTGTACACGAGCATGTAGAGGGACCGGGTCGCGCGGCTGCCCTCCATGACGGGCTCCCACGCGTGTGCCACGGCCACGAGCACGATCGCCAGGTACTTGGCGTTGTCGAACCAGGGGTCGCGCCCGGCACCCTTCTCGCCCGTCTCACCCGTCCGAGCGGGTCTGTCGACGGTCCGTGCCTCGGCCCGTGTCCCGGTCCGGGCCTCCGGTGCCTGCGGTTCCTCCCGTGCTTGCGGTGCCTCTCGGGCCGAGGGGAGCGGGGCCCTTTGATTTCCCTGCGGAGCGTGGAACATCTCAGGCACCTTAGTAGCGCTCCGGCGTATCCGTAAAACCCTCGGGAAGGCGCGTCCATTCGCAGCCGACACGACCGTCAACCGTGCGATATGCCCCAATTAATCCCTCTTAAATGGTGCATATCGTTACGCTATTTTCGACGAAGAATTACCACTCGGACACGCTGCGAATTTCCTGTGACCACCCTGTGTGCGAGGCGAAACCATCACCTCGAATGAGCAGTACTTTTTTCAGAACGCGCGGCGGCCCGGCGGTTCGGTCCGCCGACGATGCGTCAGGGGGTCGGGATCCGGGCAAGGTTGCTGGCACGATGAGCCGAACGGGGGTGCGCCGGGCTGCCCGCCCCCGGCCGGCAAGCGGAGACCGACCGACCGAGGGTTGTGATCAGTGTGGCCATTTCACTGTCCGTGGTGCTGCTGTTGGCGATCATCCTCGTGGTGATGATCCGCAGCGGCTCGATCAAAGCCGGGCCCGCGATCGTCGCCGCGCTCTTCGGCTTCTTCCTCGCCTCCACCGGGATGGCGCCGTCGATCCAGAAGTTCCTGGACTCGATAGCGTCCTCCATCAACCAGATCCGCTTCTGACCGGCGGCCGTGCGGGTGGGCGCGCGGACGCGCGGGCGCACGCGAAAACGCCTCCGGCCCGGCTCGGGATGGTTCGCCGAGCCGGGCCGGAGGCCGTGGAGCGGGCGACGGGAATCGAACCCGCGTAGCTAGTTTGGAAGACTAGGGCTCTACCATTGAGCTACGCCCGCACGTTGTGCACCGCAGGTCGCGTGGGCCGCGGCACGAAGAGCATCGTAGCGGGTCCGGGCCGGTCGCCGCACGCCCCCGAATCATGCCGACGCACCGCCCGCGGCCATGTACCCTACGTGTCGCACCGACGGGGTGTGGCGCAGCTTGGTAGCGCGTCCGCTTTGGGAGCGGAAGGCCGTGGGTTCAAATCCCGCCACCCCGACCATTCCTCTCCCGCGCTCCCGCCGCCGTGGCGTGCCGCGGAACCAAGATCACATTGTGGGCCCCATCCCGCTTGCGGTTACTATGCAAGCTGCGTGCCCGTGTGTCTCTGTGACCGGGCCGATCAGCCGGGCCGCCCGACCGAGCGCCCCGGCAGAAACCAAGAATCAGTCACCAAGGAGACCGAACCGTGAAGAGCGCCGTGGAGACCCTGAACCCGACTCGGGTTCGGCTCACTGTCGAGGTGCCCTTCGAGGAGCTCAAGGCCAGCCTCGACGCGGCGTACAAGAAGATCAACCAGCAGGTCACGGTCAAGGGCTTCCGCAAGGGCAAGATCCCGGCCCGGGTGATCGACCAGCGGTTCGGCCGGGGTGCGGTGCTGGAGGAGGCCGTCAACGACGCCCTCCCGAAGCTCTACACGGAGGCCATCAACGAGGCCGACGTCAACCCGCTGGGCCAGCCGGACGTCGACATCACCGAGCTGAAGGACGGCGAGCTGCTGGCCTTCACCGCCGAGGTCGACATCCGCCCGGCGATCGAGATCCCGGACTACTCCGGCATCGAGGTCACCGTCGACGCCGTCGAGGTCAGCGACGAGGACGTCGAGAAGTCCGTGGAGCAGCTGCGCGAGCGCTTCGCCTCCACCTCCCCGGTCGAGCGCGCCGCCGCCGAGGGCGACGTCGTGACGATCGACCTCGAGGCCAAGGTCGACGGCGAGGTCCTCCCGGACGGCGTCGCCAACGGCGTGCAGTACACCATTGGCTCCGGCGAGCTCCTCGAGGGCATCGACGAGGCCGTCACCGGCCTGGAGGCCGGCGGCGAGGCCACCTTCACCTCCACGCTGAAGGGCGGCTCCGCCGAGGGCAAGGAGGCCGAGGTCACCGTCAAGGTCACCCAGGTCGCCGCCCGTGAGCTCCCCGAGCTCGACGACGACTTCGCCCAGATGGCGTCCGAGTTCGACACCCTCGACGAGCTGAAGGCCGACAGCCGCAAGCGCCTCGAGAACATGAAGCAGTACGACCAGGCCACCCAGGCCCAGGAGCGCGTCCTCGACGAGCTGCTGAAGCTGGTTGAGGTCCCGATCCCCGAGAAGCTCCTCGAGGACGAGGTCAACACCCGCAAGCACAACCTCGAGCACCACCAGCTCGGCCAGATGGGTCTGACCATCGACAAGTACCTGGAGCTCCAGGGCAAGACCGCCGAGGAGTTCGACGCGGAGACGCGCGAGCAGGCGGTCAAGGGCATCAAGACCCAGTTCATCCTCGACGAGCTCGTCTCCCGCGAGAAGCTCAACGTCAACCAGGACGAGCTGACCGAGCACCTGATGCGCCGTGCCGCCTCCTCCGGCATGAGCCCCGACCAGTTCGCCAAGGCCGTCGTCGAGGGCGGCCAGGTCCCGATGCTGGTCGGCGAGGTCGCCCGCGGCAAGGCCCTCGCGGCCGTCGTCGAGGCCGCCAAGGTCGTCGACACCAACGGTGAGACGGTCGACCTCGGTGACGACGAGGACGAGACCGAGGAGGCCGCCGAGGCCGCCGCCGAGGCGTCCGAGGACGAGGCCGCCGAGGGCAAGTCCGAGGCCTGAGCCTCACCCTGACCGGTCCAGCAGAACGATCGACGGGCCCGGCCCGCACCCCGCGTGCGGTCGGGCCCGTCGCCGTACGGACCCCCGGGCAGCCCCCGGACCTTGCGCTCCCAGCGAACAGTTCGGGAAGCGGGATGGTGTTGTCCCACCTGCGCGTTAGGGTCCATGAATACGAGGGCAGGGGGATACCCGCCCCAGTACGAAGACGCTGAGACGGCCGCCGGAGCCGTCAGAGACGAGCAGGTGGATACGTGACGAATCTGAAGCCTTACGCCGCGGGTGAGCCGTCCATCGGTGGCGGCCTCGGCGACCATGTCTACAACCGGCTGCTCGGCGAGCGGATCATCTTCCTCGGCCAGGCGGTGGACGACGACATCGCCAACAAGATCACCTCGCAGATGCTGCTCCTTGCCGCCGACCCGGACAAGGACATCTACCTGTACATCAACAGCCCGGGTGGCTCGGTGACGGCCGGCATGGCGATCTACGACACCATGCAGTACATCCCCAACGACGTCGTCACCATCGGTATGGGCATGGCGGCCTCCATGGGCCAGTTCCTCCTCACCGGCGGCACCGCCGGCAAGCGCTTCGCGCTGCCCAACACCGACATCCTGATGCACCAGGGCTCCGCCGGCATCGGCGGCACCGCCTCGGACATCAAGATCCAGGCCGAGTACCTCCTCCGCACCAAGAGGCGCATGGCCGAGATCACCGCGCACCACTCCGGCCAGACCGTGGAGACGATCATCCGCGACGGCGACCGCGACCGCTGGTTCACCGCGACGGAGGCCAAGGAGTACGGCCTGATCGACGACATCATGTCCGCCGCCGCGGGCGTTCCGGGTGGTGGCGGCACCGGCGCCTGAGCTGCCCGAGCAGCCGCGCCGTACCGCCCCAGCCTCCCGCCTCCCAGCCCGCCGAACGCCACCAGGATGGTGAACACCCACATGAGCAACTTCTCCGCGAGCGGCCTCTACACCGGCCCGCAGGTGGACAACCGGTACGTCGTCCCCCGCTTCGTCGAGCGCACCTCCCAGGGCGTGCGCGAGTACGACCCGTACGCCAAGCTCTTCGAGGAGCGCGTGATCTTCCTCGGCGTGCAGATCGACGACGCCTCCGCCAACGACGTCATGGCGCAGCTGCTGTGCCTGGAGTCGATGGACCCGGACCGGGACATCTCCATCTACATCAACAGCCCCGGTGGCTCCTTCACCGCGCTGACGGCCATCTACGACACGATGCAGTTCGTGAAGCCGGACATCCAGACGGTGTGCATGGGCCAGGCGGCCTCCGCCGCGGCCGTCCTGCTCGCCGCCGGTACGCCCGGCAAGCGCATGGCCCTGCCGAACGCCCGCGTGCTGATCCACCAGCCGTCCGGCGGCACCGGCCGCGAGCAGCTCTCCGACCTGGAGATCGCGGCCAACGAGATCCTGCGCATGCGCACCCAGCTGGAGGAGATGCTGGCGAAGCACTCCACCCAGCCGATCGAGAAGATCCGCGACGACATCGAGCGCGACAAGATCCTCACCGCCGAGGACGCCCTGGCGTACGGCCTGGTGGACCAGATCGTCTCGACCCGTAAGAGCACCGCCGCGGCGGCTGCCTGACGGACCAACCTCCCCTTGGCGCGGTGTGAACCGTGCCAAGGGGGGCCCGTACGGGGGGCCCGGCAAGGTACCGTCGGATATGAGGCACCAGGAGCAGGCTGAACCAAGCCGCTCCCAGGCGAAGGGGAAGCACCTCGTGGCACGCATCGGTGATGGCGGCGACCTGCTCAAGTGCTCGTTCTGCGGAAAGAGCCAGAAGCAGGTGAAGAAGCTCATCGCAGGCCCCGGTGTGTACATCTGCGACGAGTGCATCGACCTCTGCAACGAGATCATCGAGGAGGAGCTCGCAGAGACCTCCGAGGTGCGGTGGGAGGAACTCCCCAAGCCGCGCGAGATCTACGAGTTCCTGGAGGGGTACGTCGTCGGGCAGGAGCCCGCGAAGAAGGCCCTCTCCGTCGCGGTGTACAACCACTACAAGCGCGTCCAGGCCGGCGAGAACGGCGGCGCGCAGGGCCGGGACGACGCGATCGAACTCGCCAAGTCCAACATCCTGTTGCTGGGCCCCACGGGCTCCGGCAAGACCCTCCTGGCCCAGACACTCGCCCGGATGCTCAACGTCCCGTTCGCCATCGCCGACGCGACGGCACTCACGGAGGCCGGGTACGTGGGTGAGGACGTCGAGAACATCCTGCTGAAGCTCATCCAGGCCGCCGACTACGACGTCAAGAAGGCCGAGACGGGCATCATCTACATCGACGAGATCGACAAGGTCGCCCGTAAGAGCGAAAACCCGTCCATCACGCGCGATGTGTCCGGCGAGGGCGTGCAGCAGGCCCTCCTCAAGATCCTGGAAGGCACCACGGCCTCCGTGCCGCCGCAGGGCGGCCGCAAGCACCCGCACCAGGAGTTCATCCAGATCGACACGACGAACGTCCTGTTCATCGTGGGCGGTGCCTTCGCCGGCCTGGAGAAGATCATCGAGTCGCGGGCGGGCGCCAAGGGCATCGGCTTCGGCGCGACGATCCGCTCCAAGCGCGAGATCGAGGCCAGCGACCAGTTCCAGGAGGTCATGCCGGAGGACCTGGTCAAGTTCGGCATGATCCCCGAGTTCATCGGCCGCCTCCCGGTCATCACCTCGGTCCACAATCTCGACCGCGAGGCCCTGCTGAAGATCCTCGTCGAGCCGCGCAACGCGCTGGTGAAGCAGTACCAGCGCCTCTTCGAACTCGACGGCGTGGAGCTGGACTTCGACCGTCCCGCCCTGGAGGCCATCGCCGACCAGGCCATCCTCCGCGGCACGGGCGCCCGCGGCCTGCGCGCCATCATGGAAGAGGTCCTGATGTCCGTGATGTACGAGGTCCCGTCCCGCAAGGACGTGGCCCGCGTCGTCATCACGGCGGACGTCGTCCACAACAACGTCAACCCGACGCTCGTCCCGAGGGTCGTCAAGGACCAGGGCCGCCACGAGAAGTCGGCGTAACGCAGCGGCACGGCGAAGGGGCCCGCACGGTTCACCGAACCGTGCGGGCCCCTTCCGCTTGCGTCAGACCTTGGTGCGCGAAGCGTTGTACGCCTTCGCGGCCATCTCCGCGACCTGCTCCTGCGGCAGACCCTTGCCGCTGGCGACCATCTGGGCCACGTCGACGACGTTCACGGCACCGATGGTGCTGTAGTCGGCCCAGACGCAGAGCGGTACTTCGAAGCTCTTCGGGCCCATGCCGCTCGCGTCCCCCTTGGGGACGGACTTGAGCGTCTGGCACTTCATCAGCGCGCCCTCGAAACCGGCCGGCTCCATGGCGGTGGGGCTGCCCACCAGCTCGACGGTGATGTCCGCGTCCGGCTCGTCCTTCGACTTCTTCTCGATCATCGCGAAGTAGCCGTCGAGCGCCTTCTCCGGGTCGGCGATCTCACCCCACAGGCCGTTCAGGCTCATGGACTTGCCCTTGAGCGGCTCGTCCGAGCCCGTCTTGTAGTCGGCGCCCGCCTGCTGCGGGTTCTTGATGCCGAGGAGCGTCTCGGCCTCCTTCTTCTCCTTGGCGTCCAGCGTCTCCGAGTTGTCCTTCTGCTTCTTGTACTCGCCGACCGACGCCGCCGGGGTCAGCTTGTACCCCTTGGTGTCGTCCCCGACGGCGCCGTTGCCGCCGCCCCCGCCGAACACGAAGTACGCGCCCACGCCCAGCGCCACCACCGCGGCCACCGAGCCGAGGATGATGCCCGTCTTCTTGCCGCCGCCCGAGACCGGCGGCGGGGGCGGCGGGTAGGCGCCGGGGCCCGCGCCGTAGGGGGCCTGCTGCGGGGGCTGGCCGTACGGGGCGGGCGGCTGCTGCGGGTAGCCGTAGCCCTGGGGCGGCGGGGCCTGCTGAGGGTATCCGTAGCCGGGCTGGGGCGCCTGCGGCTGCTGCGGGGGCTGGCCGTAAGGGCCCGGCTGACCGTACGGTCCCGGCTGCTGGGGCTGTCCGCCGTACGGGCCCGGCTGGTTGTAGCTCATTAAAGGGTTCCCCTCCGAATGCTTATGCGTTTCTCACATCCTGGCCGAAAGGGGTTCTCCATGGCACGGCGGGGCCCACACCGTTACGGAAGATTCCCGTTTCAGTACGGGCCTGTGACACCTCTAAACTGTGGCCCGTGACCGAGAACACTCAGCAGCAGCCAGCATCCGTCCCCGAACTGCCGACCACCTACGCGCCGGCCGAGGTAGAGGGGCCGCTGTACGAGCGCTGGGTGGAGCGCGGTTACTTCGAGGCCGACGAGCACAGCGACAAGCCTCCGTACACCATCGTCATCCCCCCGCCGAACGTCACCGGCAGCCTCCACCTGGGCCATGCCTTCGAGCACACGCTGATCGACGCCCTCACCCGCCGCAAGCGGATGCAGGGCTACGAGACGCTGTGGCAGCCCGGCATGGACCACGCCGGCATCGCCACGCAGAACGTCGTCGAGCGCGAGCTCGCCAAGGAGGGCAAGTCCCGCCACGACCTGGGCCGCGAGGCCTTCGTCGAGCGCGTCTGGCAGTGGAAGGCCGAGTCCGGCGGCCAGATCTCCGGCCAGATGCGCCGCCTCGGCGACGGCGTCGCCTGGTCCCGCGAGCGCTTCACCATGGACGAGGGCCTCTCCCAGGCCGTCCAGACCATCTTCAAGAAGCTCTACGACGACGAGCTCATCTACCGCGCCGAGCGCATCATCAACTGGTGCCCGCGCTGCCTCACGGCCATCTCCGACATCGAGGTGGAGTACCAGGACGACGACGGCGAGCTCGTCTCGATCCGGTACGGCGAGGGCGACGACTCCATCGTCGTCGCCACCACCCGCGCCGAGACGATGCTCGGTGACACCGCCGTCGCCGTCCACCCCTACGACGAGCGCTACCGGCACCTCGTCGGCCGCGAGATCGAGCTGCCGCTGACCGGCCGCCGCATCCCCGTCGTCGCCGACGAGCACGTCGACCCCGAGTTCGGCACCGGCGCCGTCAAGGTGACCCCGGCGCACGACCCGAACGACTTCGAGATCGGCCAGCGCCACGGCCTGCCGAACCTCGCCGTCATGGACGAGCGCGCGGTCATCACCGCCCACGGCCCCTTCCAGGGCCTGGACCGCATGGAGGCCCGCTCCGCCATCGTCGCCGCCCTGCGCGCCGAAGGCCGGATCGTCGCCGAGAAGCGCCCGTACGTCCACTCCGTCGGCCACTGCTCACGCTGCAAGACCACCATCGAGCCGCGCCTGTCCATGCAGTGGTGGGTCAAGGTCGGCCCGCTCGCCAAGGCCGCCGGTGACGCGGTCCGCGACGGCCGCGTCAAGATCCACCCGCAGGATATGGAGAAGCGGTACTTCGACTGGGTCGACAACCTCCACGACTGGTGCATCTCGCGCCAGCTGTGGTGGGGCCACCGCATCCCCGTCTGGTACGGCCCGAACGGCGAGGTCGTCTGCGTCGGCCCCGACGAGCAGCCGCCGACCGGCGAGGGCTGGCACCAGGACACCGACGTCCTCGACACCTGGTTCTCGTCCGGCCTGTGGCCGTTCTCCACGCTCGGCTGGCCGGAGCAGACCGACAGCCTCGCCAAGTTCTATCCGAACTCCGTCCTCGTCACCGGCTACGACATCCTCTTCTTCTGGGTCGCCCGGATGATGATGTTCGGCCTGTACGCGATGGACGGCACGCCGCCGTTCCACACCATCGCCCTGCACGGCATGGTCCGTGACCAGAACGGCAAGAAGATGTCGAAGTCCTTCGGCAACGCGGTCAACCCGCTGGACTGGATGGACAAGTACGGCTCCGACGCGCTGCGCTTCACACTCGCACGCGGCGCCAACCCCGGCATCGACGTCCCGATCGGCGAGGACTGGGTCCAGGCGTCCCGCAACTTCGCCAACAAGATCTGGAACGCCACCCGCTTCGCGCTGATGAACGGCGCCACGGTGGAGGGCCCGCTGCCCGACGCGTCCGAGATGTCGGCCACCGACCGGTGGATCCTCTCCCGCCTCAACACGACGGTCGCCGAGGTCGACGCGTACTACGAGGACTACCAGTTCTCCAAGCTGTCCGATGCCCTCTACCACTTCGCGTGGGACGAGGTCTTCGACTGGTACGTCGAGCTCTCCAAGACGACCTTCATGGGCGGCGGCGAGCCCGCCAAGGTCTCCGCCCGCGTCCTCGGCGAGGTCCTCGACGTGACGCTGCGGCTGCTCCACCCGGTCGTCCCCTTCGTCACCGAGACGCTGTGGACCACACTCACGGGCCGCGAGTCCGTCGTCATCGCCGACTGGCCCACCGACAGCGGCTTCCGCGACGAGGCCGCCGAGCGGGAGATCGAGCTCGTCCAGCGGGTCGTCACCGAGGTCCGCCGCTTCCGCTCCGACCAGGGCCTCCAGCCCGGCCAGAAGGTCCCGGCCCGCCTGGAGCTGGACGGCACCGCGCTCGCGCCGCACGAGCCGGCCATCCGCCAGCTGCTGCGCCTCCAGCCCGAGGGCGACTCCTTCCAGGCCACCGCGACCCTCCCGGTCGCCGGCGCCACGGTCGCGCTCGACCTCTCCGGCGCGATCGACGTCGAGGCCGAGCGCAAGCGCCTGACGAAGGACCTGGCCGCGGCCGAGAAGGAGCGTTCGCAGGCGAATGCGAAGCTCGGCAACGAGGCCTTCCTCGCCAAGGCGCCCGACCAGGTCGTGGAGAAGATCCGCGCCCGGCTCGCCAAGGCGGACGAGGACATCGCCCGCATCGAGAGCCAGCTGGCGAACCTGCCGAAGGCGTAAACCACGGCATGACGGCGCCGGAGCGGCCCCGGAACCACTCGGTTCCGGGGCCGCTCCGTAGACTGGACCGCGTGAGTGAGCAGCCCCCCAGCCAGTCCAGCGACGACTTCGACGACTTCGACGAGATTGTGGAGGCCGAGACCGAGCGCGACCCCGATCTGGCGGTGATCGAGGCAGGCAGCCGTACGCTGCGCGCCCAGGCCGGACCGCCCCAGGCCGACCAGGTGCCCGCGCGGCCCGCCGACCCCGAGATCGACAAGGCGCTGCGGGAGGTGGAGCAGGAGCTCGCCACCCGCTGGGGCGAGACCAAGCTGGAGCCGTCGGTCACCCGTATCGCCGCGCTCATGGACGTCCTGGGCGAGCCGCAGCGCACGTACCCCTCAATCCACATCACCGGCACCAACGGCAAGACGTCCACCGCGCGGATGATCGAGGCGCTGCTCGGCGCCTTCGACCTGCGCACCGGGCGCTACACCTCGCCGCACGTGCAGTCGATCACCGAGCGCATCAGCCTGGACGGCGCGCCGATCAGCGCCGAGCGCTTCATCGAGACGTACCAGGACATCAAGCCGTACGTCGAGATGGTCGACTCCCAGCAGGACTACCGCCTCTCCTTCTTCGAGGTCCTCACCGGTATGGCGTACGCGGCCTTCGCGGACGCGCCGGTCGACGTGGCGGTCGTCGAGGTCGGCATGGGCGGCAGCTGGGACGCGACGAACGTGATCGACGGCGACGTCGCCGTCGTCACCCCCATCTCCCTGGACCACACCGACCGGCTCGGCTCGACGCCCGCCGAGATCGCCGGCGAGAAGTCCGGGATCATCAAGGAGGGCGCGACCGTCATCCTGGCGCAGCAGCCGGTGGACGCCGCCCAGGTGATGCTGAAGAAGGCCGTCGAGGTCGACGCGACGGTGGCCCGCGAGGGCATGGAGTTCGGCGTCGTCGCCCGCGAGGTCGCGGTCGGCGGGCAGCTGCTGACGCTGCGCGGGCTCGGCGGCGAGTACGGGGAGATCTTCCTGCCGCTGTACGGCCCCCACCAGGCGCACAACGCGGCGGTGGCGCTCGCGGCGGTCGAGGCGTTCTTCGGCGTCGGCGCGCAGGCGGCGCGCACGCTGGACATCGACACGGTCCGCCGGGCCTTCGCCTCGGTCGCGTCCCCGGGCCGCCTGGAGGTCGTGCGCCGCAGCCCGACCGTGGTGCTGGACGCGGCGCACAACCCGGCCGGGGCGCTGGCGACGGCCGAGGGCATCACCGAGTCGTTCAACTTCTCCCGGCTGATCGGTGTGGTCGGCACCAGCGGCGACAAGGACGTACGCGGCCTGCTGGAGGCTTTCGAGCCGATCTTCACCGAGGTCGTCGTCACGCAGAACTCCACGCCGCGCGCGATGGACGCGGACGAGCTGGCCGCCATCGCCGTCGAGGTCTTCGGCGACGACCGCGTGGTGGTCGAGCCGCGGCTGGACGACGCGCTGGAGGCGGCGATCACGCTCGCCGAGGAGGAGAGCGAGTTCGCGGGCGCGGGCGTGCTCGTGACGGGCTCGGTCATCACGGTCGGCGAGGCCCGGCTGCTGCTGGGGAAGGGCTGAGGTTTCGATGCGTACGCTCTGCGCGTCCACGCTGATCGGCGAGTTCTTCGTGATCGGTTTCGCCGGTCTGGTGGCGATGAAGGACGACGGCCTGGCCATGGGCACCGTGTGGACGGTGTGCGGCGTCGCGATGCTGCTGTCCGTCCTGCTGTGCGGCATGATCACCCGCCCGGGCGGCCTCCAGCTCGGCTGGGCGCTCCAGATCGCGCTGATCGCGAGCGGCTTCGTGGTCCCGATCATGTTCTTCCTGGGCGCCGTCTTCGCGGGCCTGTGGTGGGCCTCGATCCACTACGGCCGCAAGATCGACGAGGCCAAGGCGAGGTGGGCGGCCCAGGCGGCCCAGAGCGAGGCGGCCACGCCGCCGGCCGAGTCCCCGTCCGCCTGACACCGCCGGAATCCGGGGCCCGGGTCCGGGTGCCGCCGCCCGCCCCGGTCCCTGTAGCCTCACCTCACCGCACACGTATGCCTGCAAGGAGCCCTCACACCATGACCCAGCGCACGCTCGTCCTGCTCAAGCCCGACGCGGTCCGGCGCGGCCTGATCGGCGAGATCATCGGCCGTATCGAGCGCAAGGCCGGCTGGACCATCACCGCGCTGGAGCTGCGCGACCTGGACCAGGAGACGCTGGAGCAGCACTACGGCGAGCACAAGGGCAAGCCCTTCTACGAGCCGCTGGTGGCCTTCATGTCCTCCGGCCCGGTCGTCGCCATGGTCGTCGAGGGCGAGCGCGTCATCGAGGGCGTACGCCAGCTGGCCGGGCCGACGGACCCGATCGCCGCGGCGCCCGGCTCCATCCGGGGTGATTTCGGCACCATCGTCCGGGAGAACCTGATCCACGCCTCGGACTCGGAGGAGTCCGCCATTCGGGAACTGAAGATTTTCTTCCCCGGTATTGCCTGACCTGCTGTCAGCCATACAGAGTCATACTGCGCTCACGACCTGGGGCGACCGAAGGAATTCGGTCGCCCTTCGGCATATGAACGGCAAGACCGGGAACGCATCGCTCCGACACGTCGTCACCTATACAGAGGCGGGCCACCGCGCCGTGTCCGCGCAGGCGGCACTACGATGTGAATCTCCGCGCCACACCACCCACCTCGCCGACCTGAGAAGCCGTCAACGCTCTAATTGGGAAGGCCCGACGCATCCTCATGGGAAACAAGGGGAACTCAATGTCGTTCATCGGCCGTGACATGGCTGTCGACCTCGGGACCGCCAACACGCTGGTGTACGTCAGGGGTCGCGGCATCGTCCTCAACGAGCCGTCCGTCGTCGCCATCAACACCAACACCGGTGGCATCCTGGCGGTCGGCGCCGAAGCGAAGAAGATGATCGGCCGGACCCCCGGCAACATCGTCGCCGTCCGCCCGCTGAAAGACGGCGTGATCGCCGACTTCGAGATCACCGAGCGGATGCTCAGGTACTTCATCCTGAAGATCCACAAGCGTCGCTACCTCGCCCGCCCCCGGGTCGTGGTCTGCGTGCCGTCGGGGATCACCGGGGTCGAGCGCCGCGCCGTCATCGAGGCGTCCACGCAGGCCGGCGCGCGCCAGGTGCACATCATCGAGGAGCCGATGGCCGCGGCCATCGGCTCCGGCCTCCCGGTCCACGAGGCCACCGGCAACATGGTCGTCGACATCGGCGGCGGCACCACCGAGGTCGCCGTCATCTCCCTCGGCGGAATCGTCACGGCACAGTCCATCCGGGTGGCCGGCGACGAACTGGACAACGCGATCATCCAGCACGTCAAGAAGGAGTACAGCCTCCTCCTCGGTGAGCGCACCGCCGAGCAGATCAAGATCACGATCGGTTCGGCGTTCGACCTGGAGACCGACGAGCACACCGAGATCCGCGGCCGGGATCTCGTCTCCGGACTGCCCAAGACCGTGGTCATCTCGGCCGCCGAGGTCCGCAAGGCCATCGAGGAGCCGGTCAACGCCATCGTCGACGCCGTCAAGACGACGCTCGACAAGTGCCCGCCCGAGCTGTCCGGCGACGTCATGGACCGCGGCATCGTCCTCACCGGCGGCGGCGCCCTGCTGCGCGGCCTGGACGAGCGGCTGCGCCGCGAGACCGGCATGCCGATCCACATCGCCGAGGACCCGCTGGACTCGGTGGCGCTCGGCTCCGGCAAGTGCGTCGAGGAGTTCGAGGCGCTCCAGCAGGTCCTGGACGCCCAGCCGCGCAGGTAGCGTGCGCGGGCGCGACGGCCAGCCGTACGGGTGCTGTCGTACCCGTACGGCTCGTCGTTATCCGGTTGGCACAACGGCACAGCACACACATTCCTACGAGGAAGGGCACGGCCGCCCCACGTGAGGGACACACGAGAAAGCCGGCTACTCCTGGTCCTGCTGGTAGCCATCGCGTTCGCGCTGATCACGGTGGACATCCGCGGCGGCGAGGAGTCACCCGTCGACGGCGCCCGGCGGGCCGCCGCGACGGTCTTCGGCCCCGTCGAGAACAGCGTCGCCTCCGCGGTCGACCCCATCGGCAACGCCATCGCGGCCGTACGGGACTCCGGGGAGCGCCACAACCGCATCGCGCAGCTGGAGCGGGAGAACGCCGCGCTGAAGGCGAGACTCGGCAGCGACGACCGCAACCGCGCCCGCGTGCGCGAGCTCGACGGGCTGCTGAAGAAGGCCGGCGCCGGCCAGTACGGCATCAAGGCGGCCGAGGTCATCGCCATAGGAGCCGCCCAGGGCTTCTCGTGGACCGTCACCATCGACGCCGGCTCGAACGACGGCATCCGGCGCGACATGACCGTCATCAACGGCGACGGGCTCGTCGGCCGCGTCACCACCGTCGGGCCGAGCACCGCGACCGTGCTCCTCGCCAGCGACCCCGACTTCACCGTCGGCACCCGCATGGAGAAGACCGACGAGCTCGGCTTCGCCACCGGCCAGGGCGACCGGCCGCTGTCCGTGCAGCTCCTCAACGGCAAGGCCAAGGTCAAGCCCGGCGACCGGCTCGTCACCTTCGGCTCGCAGGCCAACAAGCCGTTCGTGCCCGGGGTGCCGGTCGGCGAGGTCGTCCGCGTCGACCCGTCCGGCGGCGACCTGACCCGCACCGTCTTCGTCCGCCCGTACGCCGTGTTCAGCAAGCTCGACATCGTCGGCGTCGTCGTCCAGTCGCCGCGCACCGACCCGCGCGACACGGTCCTGCCGCCCCGGCCCACGCCCGAGCCGACCGTGACCGTCACGGTCACCCCGAGCCCGACCGGCACCGGCGCCCCCAGCGGTGCACCGAGCGACGCCCCCAGCGGTCAGCCCAGCGGCGCCGCCACCGGCCGGCCGGAGGAGGAGTAAGACCATGCGCTTCAACCGGATCCTGCTCTCCAGCACCCTCGTCGTCGTCGCCCTCGTCCTCCAGGTCTCGATCCTCGCCCGCCTCCAGCTCCCCGGCGCCGTCCCCGACCTGCTCCTGCTCGTCGTCCTCGCCCTCGCCTTCGTGTACGGGCACGTCAGCGGTGCCCTCATCGGCTTCGGCGCGGGACTCCTCGCCGACCTGGCCCCGCCCGCCGACCACGCCGCCGGCCGCTACGCGCTGGTCCTGTGCGTCATCGGCTACCTCGCGGGCCTCACCAAGCCCGAGAACGGGCAGCTGCGCTCCGCCACCGGCCCCATGGCCATGGTGGTCGCCGCCGCCGCCGTCTCCACCCTGCTGTACGCGGGCGTCGGCGCGCTCGTCGGGGACACCGCCGCCCGCCACGTCGGCCTGGTCTCGCTGCTGATCAGCGCCGTCGTCTACGACCTGCTGCTCGCGCCGTTCACCGTGCCGCTGATCATGGCACTCGCCAGACGCGCCGAGAACGACCCGCTCGCCGACACCACCACCGCCGGCACGGACGTCTCCACCGGCTGGATGGCCTCCGGCACCGGCCTGCGGATCGGCCGCCAGCGCAGCGGCCTGCGCATCAAGGCCGCCCGCAGCAGGGCGGCCCGGGCCGGGCGCATCAAGGGCGTCAAACGACTCTGACCAAGGGGGTAATCGCGTATGGGCAACATCCCCGAGACGGGCCGGACCCCCCGGGTCCAGATCCGGCTCATCGCCATCCAGGTCCTGGTCTTCTCCCTCTTCTTCACCCTCGCCGGCCGCCTCTGGTACCTCCAGGTGCGCAACGGCGACGAGTACACCGAGGAGGCCCGCAGCAACCACGTCCAGCAGGTCGTCGAGCCCGCGGTCCGCGGCTCCATCCTCGACGCGCGCGGTGTACCGCTCGCCGACAACGAGACGCGTCTGGTCGTGTCGGCCTCCCGTACCGAGCTGATGAAGATGAAGGACGACGGCAAGGGCGTCCTCACGCGGCTCGCGGGCGTCCTGGGGATGGAGCCCAAGGAGGTCATGGACAAGGTCCGCCTCTGCGACGCCGACACCCCGCAGCCCTGCTGGAACGGCTCGCCGTACCAGCCGATCCCCGTCACCGACGAGGCCACCCCCAAGCAGGCCCTCCAGATCCGCGAGCGCGCCGAGGACTTCCCGGGCATCACCGCCGAACCCGCCGCCGTACGCCGCTACACCGCCCCCGGCGGCGCCCGCGCCGCGCAGGTCCTCGGCTACCTCTCGCCCGTCACGGACCAGGAGATCGAGAAGGCCAAGGACACCGACTCGCCGTTCCTCCGCTCCGACATGGTCGGCCGCTCCGGCCTGGAGCGCACGTACGACAAGGAGCTGCGCGGCAAGGCCGGCGTCACCCGCTACGAGGTGGACAAGCTCGGCCGCGTCCTCGGCGAGTCGGAGTCCGACCCCGGCCGGCCCGGCTCCAACGTCGTCACCTCCATCGACGCGCGCGTGCAGGCGGTCGCCGAGTACGAGCTCCAGCAGGCGATGAAGACCGTCCGCAAGGAGACCGACAGGATCACCGGCCGCCCGTACGCGGCCGACGCGGGCGCCGTCGTCGTCATGGAGTCCAAGACCGGCCGCGTCGTCGCGATGGCCTCCCAGCCCGACTACGACCCCAACGCCTGGGTCGGCGGCATCTCCGCCAAGGAGTACGCCAAGCTCACCGGCAAGGGCTCCAACTACCCGCTCCTCAACCGCGCCATCCAGGGCCAGGCCCCGGCCGGCTCCGTCTTCAAGGTGGTGTCGGCGAGCGCGGCCGTCCGGGCCGGCTACCCCTTCGACGGGCGCTACAACTGCAGCAGCTCCTACAGCCTCGGCGGCCGCAGCTTCGCCAACTTCGAGTCCAAGGGGCACGGCCCGATCTCCCTCGGAGACGCCCTCAAATTCTCCTGCAACACCGTCTTCTACCGCCTCGGCCACCAGGAGTGGCAGCGCGACGGCGGCCTCAAGCCGAAGAAGGACGCCAACGACTGGTTCTACCGGACCGCCCGCGACTTCGGATTCGGCGACGAGACCGGCATCGACCTGCCCAACGAGGTCACCGGCCGCATCCCCGACCGCCGCTGGAAGCAGAGCTTCTGGGCGGCCAACAAGGACTCCTGGTGCAAGCAGGGCAAGAAGGGCGGCTCCTACGTCGAGCAGATCGCCTACGAGAGCTGCCTCGAAGGCAACCAGCTGAAGGCCTTCGACAGCATCAACTTCGCCATCGGCCAGGGTGACGTCCTCATCACCCCCATCCAGCTGGCCACCGCCTACGCCGCCATCAGCAACGGCGGCACGCTCTACAACCCCACCATCGGCAAGGCCGTGATCAGCCCCGACGGCAAGCGGATCGAGGAGATCAAGCCGAAGTCCCACGGCAGGCTGCCGGTCGACGCCCAGACCATCAGCGACCTCGACAAGGGCCTGCGCTCCGTCGTCGAGCCCGGCGGCACCGCCGCCTGGCGGTTCGGCGGCTGGCCGCAGGACAAGATCCCGATGCGTGCCAAGACCGGCACCGCCCAGGTCTACGGCAAGCAGACGACATCGTGGTTCGCCACGTACACCGACGAGTTCACCGTCGTGATGACCATCTCCCAGGGCGGTACGGGCTCCGGCGCCTCCGGCCCCGCCGTGCGCAACATCTACGACGCCCTCTACGGCCTCGACGACGAGGGCAACCAGGACCTCAAGCGCGCCCTGCTGCCCCAGCCGCAGACGACGCTGCCCAAGATCCAGCCCGACGGCACGATCGAGGCGCCGCCGATCAAGCCGTACGATCCCGAGGAGCAGAAGGTCGACCCGGCCGAGAAGGGCGACGGCGACGACGAGCAGCAACTCGCCGGACCGCCCGGCGTGTGGAGGGACTGACACCAGCACCATGGCCGGAACCAACAACTTCTCAGTCCCCCGGTACGCGCCCGAACGGCGCGGCGCCTGGGCGAAGCTGACCGCACGCGACTCCTGGGTGCGCCGGCTCGACTGGCCGCTGCTCTTCTCCGCGCTCGCGCTCTCCTTCATCGGATCGCTGCTGGTGTGGTCCGCGACGCGCAACCGCACCGAGCTCACCGACGGTGACCCGTACGCCTTCCTCTTCCGCCACCTCCTCAACACCGGCATCGGCTTCGCCCTGATGGTCGGCACCCTCTGGCTCGGCCACCGCACCCTGCGCGGCGCCGTGCCCGTGCTGTACGGCATCTCGGTCGTGCTGGTGCTGCTGGTCCTCACCCCGCTCGGCGCGACCATCAACGGCGCGCACGCGTGGATCGTCATCGGCGGCGGATTCTCGCTCCAGCCCTCCGAGTTCGTGAAGATCACGATCATCCTCGGCATGGCGATGCTCCTCGCCGCAAAAGTCGACGCGGGCGACCAGCTCTATCCCGACCACCGCACGGTCGCCAAGTCCCTCGGCATCGCCGTGCTGCCCATGGCCATCGTCATGCTGATGCCGGACCTCGGCTCGGTGATGGTCATGGTCGTCATCGTGCTCGGCGTGCTGCTCGCCTCCGGCGCCTCCAACCGCTGGGTCCTCGGCCTCATCGGCGCGGGCGCCATCGGCGCCGCCCTCGTCGCCGCGCTCGGCGTCCTCGACGAGTACCAGATCAACCGCTTCGCCGCCTTCGCCAACCCCGAGCTCGACCCGGCCGGCGTCGGCTACAACACCAACCAGGCGCGCATCGCCATCGGCTCGGGCGGGCTGTACGGCGCGGGCCTCTTCAACGGCCACCAGACCACCGGCCAGTTCGTGCCCGAGCAGCAGACCGACTTCATCTTCACCGTCGCCGGCGAGGAGCTCGGCTTCATCGGCGCCGGCACGATACTCGCGCTCCTCGGCGTGGTGCTGTGGCGCGCCTGCCGCATCGCCCGTGAGACGACCGAGCTGTACGGCACGATCGTCGCCGCCGGGATCATCGCCTGGTTCGCCTTCCAGTCCTTCGAGAACATCGGCATGACGCTCGGCATCATGCCCGTCGCCGGACTGCCGCTGCCGTTCGTCTCGTACGGCGGGTCGTCGATGTTCGCGGTGTGGGTGGCGATCGGACTGCTCCAGTCGATCAGGGTGCAGCGGCCGATGTCGGCGTAGAGGGGCCCCTCACGGGGTAGTCCGATGCGAATGACGGCGGAGACGAAGCGTGAGATCGAGCGGAAGTACGAAACCGGCCCCGACACCCGGCTGCCCCGCCTGACCGGGGCGGCCGGGATCGCGGACACGGCCGACCGGGGCGTCGTCGAACTGGACGCGGTCTACTACGACACCGCCGACCTGCGCCTCGCCGCCGCCGGGATCACCCTGCGCCGCCGCACCGGCGGCAACGACGCCGGCTGGCACCTCAAACTGCCCGTCGCCCCGGGCGTGCGCGACGAGGTGCGCGCCCCGCTCGGCGACGGCGTGCCGGAGCCGCTCGCCGCGCTGGTCCGAGCCCGGACCAGGGGCGCGGAGCTCGTGCCCGTCGTACGGCTGCTGTCGTCGCGGGACGTACGCCACCTGCTGGACGAGCAGGGCACGCTCCTCGCGGAGCTCTCCACGGACACGGTGCGCGCGCAGCTGCTCGACGGCACTCCGGGGCGGGCCGAGTGGACCGAGGTCGAGGTGGAGCTCGCGGACGGCGGCGACCCCGCGGTCCTGGACGCCGTGGAGAAACGCCTCCGCAAGGCGGGGCTGCGGCCCGCCGCCTCCGCCTCCAAGCTCGCCCGGGCGCTCGCCGACACCGGCCGGTGGACACCGCCGAAGCCGGAGAAAGCGGCTCGTACCGCCGGTGACCACGTCCTGCGCTACCTGCGCGCCCAGGCCGAGGCCCTCCTGGCCGCCGACGCCGCCGTACGCCGCGACCTGCCGGACTCCGTCCACAAGATGCGCGTCGCCACCCGCCGCCTGCGCAGCGCCCTGCGCTCGTACCGCAAGGTCCTCGACCGGGCGGCCACCGACCCGGTCGCCGAGGAGCTCAAGTGGCTCGGCGGCGAGCTGGGCGCCGACCGCGACCAGGAGGTGCTCACCGAGCGGCTCACCGCCCGCATCGACGCCCTCCCCGGCACGCTGCTCCTCGGCCCGGTGCGCGGCCGCCTCCGCGTCTGGGCCACCGCGGGCCGCGCCGGCGCGCGCGGCCGCACCCTCGCCGTCCTCGACACCGACCGCTACCTCGCCCTCCTCGACGCTCTCGACGCGCTGCTCGCCGACCCGGCGCTGCGCGCGGCCGCCGGAAAGCCCGCGGCGAAGGTGCTGCCCAGGGCGGTCCTCAAGGAGTACGAGCGCCTCGCGGCCCGCGTCGACCGCGCGCTCGCGCTGCCGCCCGGCGAGGAGCGCGACCTCGCCCTGCACGCCGCCCGCAAGGCCGCCAAGCGCACGCGGTACGCCGCGGAGGCCGCCGCCCCGGCCCTCGGCAAGCCGGCGAAACGCCTCGCCCGGCGCGTGAAGTCCGTCCAGCGGGTCCTCGGCGACCACCAGGACAGCGTCGTCGCCCGGGCCACGCTCCGGGAGCTGGCGGTCAAGGCGCACGCGGCGGGGGAGACCGCCTTCACCTGGGGCCTGCTGTACGGCCAGGAGCAGGCGAGCGCGGCGGAGCGGGAGCGGGAGCTGGGGGAGGTGTGGGCCGAGGCGTCGGCGGGCAAACTGCGGCGGCTCTGACCGTCCGGGCACCGGGGTACGCTTGAGAGTCGCCCTGCCAGCTCACGAAGGTTCGCGAGATGCCTGCCGAGTCCGTCTTCCCTCAGCTCGAAGCTCTGCTTCCGCATGTGCAGAAGCCGATCCAGTACGTCGGCGGTGAGCTGAACTCCACCGTCAAGGAATGGGACTCCACCGACGTCCGCTGGGCGCTCATGTACCCCGACGCGTACGAGGTCGGGCTGCCCAACCAGGGCGTCATGATCCTGTACGAGGTACTCAACGAGCGCGAGGGCGTCCTCGCCGAGCGCACGTACAGCGTGTGGCCCGACCTGGAAGCCCTGATGCGCGAGCACAACGTGCCGCAGTTCACGGTGGACAGCCACCGGCCGGTCAAGGCGTTCGACGTCTTCGGCCTCAGCTTCTCCACAGAGCTCGGCTACACCAACATGCTCACGGCGCTCGACCTCGCGGGCATCCCGCTGGAGTCGAAGGACCGGACGATCGACGACCCGATCGTGCTCGCCGGCGGCCACGCCGCCTTCAACCCCGAGCCGATCGCGGACTTCATCGACTGCGCGGTGATCGGCGACGGCGAGCAGGCCGTCCTGGAGATCACCGACATCATCCGCGCCTGGAAGGCCGAGGGCCGCCCGGGCGGCCGCGAGGAGCTGCTCTTCCGCCTCGCCAAGACCGGTGGCGTGTACGTCCCGGCGTTCTACGACGTCGAGTACCTCCCCGACGGCCGCATCGGCCGCGTCGTACCGAACAAGTCCGGCGTGCCGTGGCGCGTGTCCAAGCACACGGTCATGGACCTCGACGAGTGGCCGTACCCGAAGCAGCCGCTCGTCCCGCTCGCCGAGACGGTCCACGAGCGCATGTCCGTCGAGATCTTCCGCGGCTGCACCCGCGGCTGCCGCTTCTGCCAGGCCGGCATGATCACGCGCCCCGTGCGGGAGCGAAGCATCACCGGCATCGGCGAGATGGTCGAGAAGGGGCTGAAGGCGACCGGCTTCGAGGAGGTCGGCCTGCTGTCGCTCTCCTCCGCCGACCACTCCGAGATCGGTGACATCGCCAAGGGCCTCGCCGACCGGTACGAGGAAGACAAGATCGGCCTGTCCCTGCCCTCGACCCGCGTCGACGCCTTCAACGTCGACCTCGCCAACGAGCTGACCAGGAACGGCCGTCGGTCCGGTCTCACCTTCGCCCCCGAGGGCGGCTCCGAGCGCATGCGCAAGGTCATCAACAAGATGGTCTCGGAGGAGGACCTGATCCGTACGGTCTCCACGGCGTACGGCAACGGCTGGCGCCAGGTGAAGCTGTACTTCATGTGCGGCCTGCCCACCGAGACCGACGACGACGTGCTCCAGATCGCCGACATGGCGGCCAACGTCATCGCCGAGGGCCGCAAGGTGTCCGGTCAGAACGACATCCGCTGCACCGTCTCCATCGGCGGCTTCGTCCCCAAGCCGCACACGCCGTTCCAGTGGGCCCCGCAGCTGAGCGCCGAGGAGACCGACGCCCGCCTGGAGAAGCTCCGCGACAAGATCCGCGGCGACAAGAAGTACGGCCGCTCCATCGGCTTCCGCTACCACGACGGCAAGCCCGGCATCGTCGAGGGCCTGCTCTCGCGCGGCGACCGCCGCGTCGGCGCCGTGATCCGCGCCGTGTACGAGGACGGCGGCCGCTTCGACGGCTGGCGCGAGCACTTCAGCTACGACCGCTGGATGGCGTGCGCCGAGAAGACGCTGCCGCAGTACGGCGTCGACGTCGACTGGTACACCACCCGCGAGCGCACGTACGAAGAGGTCCTGCCCTGGGACCACCTGGACTCCGGCCTCGACAAGGACTGGCTCTGGGAGGACTGGCAGGACTCGCTCGACGAGACCGAGGTCGAGGACTGCCGCTGGACGCCGTGCTTCGACTGCGGTGTCTGCCCGCAGATGGACACCCACATCCAGATCGGCCCGACGGGCAAGAAGCTGTTGCCGCTCACCGTGGTGAAGTAGCCGCGCGAGTCACCGCGTAACGTCCGCGCAACGGCCCGGCCGGGGGAGGAAACCCCTGGCCGGGCCGTTGCGTCATGTCAGACATGGACATGGACAAGCGCGGCCCCGAGGGGTACGAGGGCGGCGAGGGCTGCCTGACGACGGTCATCAGGATCCCGGTGCGGATCGTGGTGCTGCTCGTCGTCGTACCCGTACGGATGGTCTGGGATGTCCTGGGCGTCTGCGGCCGGTTCCTCGACCGCGTCCTGCTGCGCCCGCTCGGCAGGGCCCTGGGCTGGGTGGGGGACACCCTGCTCGTCCCCGTCGGCCGGGCCGTCGCCTGGCTCGCGCGGGGGCTCGTCCGCTACGCCGTCGTCGTGCCCGCCGTCTTCGTGTACCGCTGGGTGCTCGCACCGGTGGGGCGGGGCATCGCGTGGCTCGGCAGGGGGC
The DNA here is from genome assembly GCF_040611175.1 of Streptomyces sp. NPDC003036. Classification (NCBI taxonomy): domain Bacteria; kingdom Bacillati; phylum Actinomycetota; class Actinomycetes; order Kitasatosporales; family Streptomycetaceae; genus Streptomyces; species Streptomyces sp. NPDC003036. The sequence continues at coordinate 133,689 of NZ_JBEXNO010000021.1, forward strand.
TCGCCGGTGCGGTGGTGTGGATGGTCACCACCCTGATCGTCACCCCGCTGGCCTGGCTCTTCCGCACGGTGCTGCGACCGCTCGGGCGCGGCGCGGGTCTGGTGCTGTGGGCGGTGTTCGTCTGGCCGTGGGCCGCGCTGTACCGGTGGGTGCTGACGCCGCTGTACGTCCATGTCCTCACACCGCTGGGCCACGGCGCGCTGTGGCTCGGCAAGGCGGTGGTCAGGGTGCTGGTCGTGGTGCCCGCCGTCTTCGTGTACCGCTGGGTGCTCCGCCCGGTCGGGCGCGGCCTCGTCGCCGTCGGCCGCGAGATCGTCGCGGCGGCCGAGGTCGCGTGGCGCGTCGCCGGGTACGTGTCGCGGGCGGTCGGGCGCGCCCTGAAGTGGCTGGCCTGGAACCTGCTGGGTCGTCCGGCCGCCTGGTTCTACCGCACCGTGTGCGTGCCCGTCGGGCACGCCGTCCGCGACCACGTCTGGCGTCCGGCCCGCAAGGCGGCCGCCGAGGCGGGGCGCGCCGCGAAGGCCGCGCTCGTCTCCGCAGGTGAGGCGGTACGCAGGGCCCGCCGCGACGCCTGGCGCGCGCTCGTCGGCGGGGCCCCCGCGCGGCAGCCCCTGGAACCTTCTCCCGTCCCGGCGCGTACTCTGGGTAGTACAACGACCGCTCCTGGCGCGGCGCCCGCACCCGAGATCTCCCTGCGAAAGCGGGGGTGAGCCGGGCGGGACCCCTGGGAGCCGCCCGAATTTTCGTGGGCGGCGCGCCACCCGCGCCCGCCCCGCACCGAGGAGAAGAACCACTGGGCAAGCGACAGCCCGAAGGCCCGCCGCCCGCACCGGCAGTGCAGCGCATTCGCCTGCGCTACACCAAGCGCGGCCGCCTCCGGTTCACCAGCCACCGCGACTTCCAGCGCGCGTTCGAGCGTGCGCTGCGCCGCGCCGAGGTGCCCATGGCGTACTCGGCGGGCTTCACCCCGCACCCCAAGGTGTCGTACGCCAACGCCGCCCCCACGGGTACGGGCTCCGAGGCCGAGTACCTGGAGATCGCGCTCACCGAGCCGCGTGACCCCGCCACGCTGCGGGAGCTGCTCGACGAGTCGCTGCCGGACGGGCTCGACATCATCGACGCCGTCGAGGCCCGTACGTCCGGACTCGCCGACCGGCTGACCGCCTCCGTGTGGGAGCTGCGGCTCGACGGGGTGGAGGTGGCGGACGCCGAGCGCGCCGTCGCCGCCTTCCTCGCCGCCGACGCCGTCGAGGTGCAGCGGAAGACCAAGAACGGCATGCGCAGCTTCGACGCCCGGGGCGCCGTGGCGGACCTCCAGGCGGCTCCGGCGCCGGGCGATAGGCCCGGAGAGGGCCCCTGTGCGATACTGCGGCTGGTTGTTCGGCACGTGACACCTGCCGTACGACCCGACGACGTCCTGTCCGGTCTCCGAGCTGTGGCCGACCTGGCGCCGCCGGTCCCCGCAGCGGTGACCAGGCTGGCGCAGGGGCTCTTCGACGAGGAGTCCGGCACGGTGACCGACCCGCTCGCGCCCGACCGCGAGGCAGTCACGGCCGCCCCACCCAAGGCCGCCGGACTCGCTTCCGCGACGGCGGCGCCCGAAGGTTCAGGTTCCGCGTAGGGGCGGTCGTTGCAGCGCGGCCCTGGTACTCGGGAGCCACCTGGGTCGGGCCGCGTTGGACACACAACAGACTTTCGCCAGGCCGTGCGCAAACCGCGTACGGAACCGGCGAGCCAGACATAACAGCTCCCGTGCGGCGCCCGCGCCCGACGCGGCGCCCGGGAGCGTGACGGGAGAACCGCCCGCATGCTCGAGCCGAACGACACCGGCGTGACCGCCGGTAACAACAACAGCGAAGAGAACAACTCTCCGAGCGACACGCTGCCCCCGCGCCGTCGGCGCCGTGCCGCGTCGCGCCCGGCGGGCCCGCCGAGCGGCGCCACGGCCGCGCCGGAGGCCGCCGAGGTCGTCGTGCAGGACACGCCGGCCGCGCCCGCCGCCGCGCCGCAGCCGCAGGAGCCCGCCGAGGCCCCGGCCGCCGCCGAGGCACCCGCTCCAGCGCGTCGCCGCGCCACGCGCAAGGCCACGGCGCCCGCCGGCGCCCCCGAGGTCGAGGTTGCCGCCGAGGAGCAGCCCGCTGCTCCCACGCAGCGGCGGGGCAACGGCAA